>MWCF01000056.1 GCA_002069855.1 Elusimicrobia bacterium ADurb.Bin231
AGTAGACAGTAGACAGAATACAGCAGACAGAATTTTAAAATAAAGGAGTTATGTAAAAAAAATAGTTCGAGAGGTTTGGAAAAAAACGTGCGCGTATTTATGGCCACAAAGACACTAAGGCACTAAGGATAAAAGAGTTAAAACAAAATGAATGAAAAGTGAATGGCGGCTTAAAATATTCCGGGCCTTTTGGGATTTTTTTTAATAGGATTATTCTTTAGCAAAATAGATGATTCTTTCGTAAAATGATTAATTCTTTAGTAAAAAGAACGATTCTTTTTGGTATATTTAACCGCGGATGACGCGGATTGACACGGATTTTTTTTAACCGCCCCAGTAAGATAGCTGAAGCATCTTCAAGAATAGAATCTATGCATCTAACGGGGTAAACTCCAGTCACAGAGATTTTGTTTTAACTAAACTATTTGACGAATAGTTTTCAATTCAGCACGGACGAGATTCTTTTATAAAAAAAACAGGGAAAAAGGAATTTAAACTGTAAAAAGAGAAAAAATTATATTAAATTAATAACATATCGGCGGAGTTATTTTTTAATCGCCGAGGCGATAGACGAGAGTTTCGCGTTGCGACAGGGAATGAATCAAAATAATAGTATTTTATATAATTTTTAATGGATGAAATATCATGGCTAAGGAAAATGGCAAAGGAGAAGTAAATTTAGCAATCATTCTAAAAGATTCAAATTACAATCTTTCACTTTTCCATCAAACCGAAATCAGAGCACTCGAAACAAAAATAAAAATAGTTAAGAACAAACCCTATGTTGTTTGCGTGATCAGGGAGAAAGATGTTCTGCTTAAACCTGAAGAAATTGTTCGGCAGCTTTATACTCAACGGTTACTAAAAGATTATGGTTATCCCAAAAAACGAATTGCTTTTGAACATCCAGTTAAGTTCGGCAGAGAAACAAAAAGCGCTGACATTGTAATCTTTGATAAAGATCGGCCGGATACAGCATATATTATCGTTGAATTAAAGAAGCCAAAACTCAAAGACGGAAAAGATCAACTTCGTTCTTACTGCAATGCAACGGGTGCGCCAATAGCCATTTGGACAAACGGCGAAAAAATTTCGTATTATAATCGAAAAGACCCGAACTATTTTAATGACATTACCGATATTCCAAAAGCTAATCAAAGTTTAAAAGATATCTTAACGGAACGGTTTACGCTTAGAGATTTAATAATAAAAGATAAAATTCCTAACGAAGGGAAAACCTTAAAAGATATCATTTTGGAAATGGAAGATGAAGTATTAGCCAATGCAGGGGTTGATGTATTCGAAGAAGTTTTTAAACTTATCTTTACGAAGCTTTATGATGAATTACAGAGCCGGCGAGATAAACAGAGAATTGATGATTATCTTGACGATAAGCTAGACGATGAAGAAAAAGGAGATTTTGAAAAAGTTAAAGCCGCTTTAGAAAAACTTGATGATAAAAAGTTTCGGCTGATGGATTTTAGAAATACAGGGCAGACCGATACAGAATTATACGAGAAGATTCAAACGCTTTTTGATAATGCCAAAAAAGAGTGGCCGGGGGTATTCGCTCAAGGTGATGTTTTTAATTTGACTGCAAGCCATTTGACAATTTGCGTTTCAAGTCTTCAGGACGTGAAACTATTCAATTCCAATTTAATGGTGATTGATGAAGCGTTTGAATATCTTGTGAATAAAAGCGCTAAAGGTGAAAAAGGGCAATATTTTACGCCTCGCCATGTTATAGATATGTGTGTTCGGATGCTGAATCCTAAAAAAGGCGAATATATGATCGATACAGCGGCAGGAAGCTGCGGTTTTCCGGTGCATACAATATTTAAGATTACCGGCCATCTGTTCAGCAGTTCAGAAATATCGGAAGAAGAAAAAGAAGATGTATTAAAAGTATTCGGAATTGACTTTGACGAAAAATCTGTACGTGTTGCAAGGACATTAAACCTGATAGCGGGAGACGGTGAAACCAATGTTTTGCATTTAAACACATTGGATTATGAGCGATGGAGCGATAAGGAAAAGGACCGCAAATGGCTTTCAACTTATGGCAAAGGTTATGAAAGACTCGAACAATTGGCAGTCAATGGAGACAAAAAACAATTCCAATTTGATTTATTAATGGCAAATCCGCCATTTGCAGGAGATATAAAAGAATCACGGATTATCCATCAATACGAACTTGGTTTTAAAAAGAATAATAAAGCGCAATCAAAAGTCGGCAGAGACATTTTATTTATCGAACGCAATTTAGATTTTTTAAAACCAGGAGGAAGAATGGCGATTGTTTTACCACAGGGCCGATTTAATAATACATCTGATAAATACATTCGAGAGTTTATTGCTGAAAAAGCACGAATTCTGGCCGTGGTTGGATTGCACGCTAATACTTTCAAGCCGCATGCTAATACTAAAACCAGTGTATTATTAGTTCAGAAATGGGAAGATCGGCTTTGTCCGAAATATGAAGATTATCCAATATTTTTTGCAGTCAGTGAAAAAGGCGGTAAGGATAATTCCGGAGATTATATATATGTAAAAAATGGCAATGGCAAAAACAAATTAGATAAAAACAGACATTTTATAGTAGACCATGATCTGCATAATCATGGAGGTGAACTACAAGATGGAATTGCTGAAGAGTTTATTAAATTTGCAAAGAAAGTTCATCTTTCTTTTTGGGAATAACAGTAGATATGCAAACTTCTATCATAAATTATCAAAAAACTTGTGAATACAATGATTTCAGAATAGATTCTGAATTCTTTGCAGAAGAATTTATAAAAACAATCAAAAAAATAGAAAGCAGAGGTTTTGTATTTTGTGAACAAATATGTGTAATTAGGAGCGGAACTACCCCTAAGGACAGAAATGAACACCTTACTGATGGAATTGTATTATTAAAAACAAATAATATTAGAGACAGTATCCTTGTCACCGATTCAGAAGGGACATTTTCCTATATTGATGATGCAATTGACAAAAGAATGGCTAGAACAAGATTGCAAAGCCAAGACGTTCTAATTAATATTGTTGGAGCAACTACGGATGTGATTGGCAGAACCGCTTTCATTGCAACAGATTTCCCAAAAGCTAATATAACGCAAGCAATGGCTTTTTGCAGGCTAAAAACTTCCGAATTTCTACCGCATTATCTATTTGCATTCTTAAAAACATATTATGGTAAAGTTCAAGTTAAGTATATTGCACGACCGACAGGACAATATAATCTTAATTTGAAAGAAGTTGGTTTCCTGAGAGTACCCAAATTAACCTTAGAATTTCAAAAAAAAATTAAAGAGTTAATTTTAAAGTCAGAAAATCATAAAAAAGCAGCAATAGATTGCTATATACAAGCAAAAAATCTTTTAGTTGTTGAACTTAATTTGATGGTATGGGAGCCTAAGCATGATTTAAGTTTTATAAAAAACTATAATGCAGCTAAACAAGCCAAGCGAATTGATGCCGAATATTTTCAGCCTAAATATGAGAAAATAGAAAATATCATTAAATCTTATAAGGGCGGCTATTCATGGATAAAAGATGAATTCAAACAAAATAAAAGCACGTTTGTAATTGATCGTAAAAAAACATATAAGTATATCGAAATAGGGAGCATAAATGTTTCTTCAGGAGAAATATTAGCCGACGAAATTTTAGGTTCTGAACTACCCGCAAATGCAAAAAGGGTATTAAAAAAGGATGATATAATAGTTTCAAAAGTCAGAACTTATAGAGGAGCAATTACAATTGTAGATCAAGAGGGATATATAGGAAGCGGAGCATTTACAGTA
This sequence comes from Elusimicrobia bacterium ADurb.Bin231, assembly GCA_002069855.1. Lineage (GTDB taxonomy): Bacteria > Elusimicrobiota > UBA8919 > UBA8919 > MWCF01 > MWCF01. Next base: position 3,807 of record MWCF01000056.1, read on the forward strand.
TTACAAGAACAAGGTCGTATTAACAAAGAAACCTTATTGGCGTTTCTGCATTCCAAACCACTCCTTGAGTGGTCACTAAAACCCAATACTGGAACATCTTATCCGGTGATTATTGACGATGATATTTTAAATCTACCAATACCATTAATAAAGGATGAAATCCAAAAAAAAATTCAGCAAAAAATGTATGAATCTTTTAATTTGCGAGTGCAATCCAAGCATCTTTTGGAATGTGCCAAAAAAGCAGTGGAAATGGCAATAGAAAAAGACGAACAAACCGCGATGAAGTGGCTTTCAGAGCAGGCGGGAATTTAAATAAAAAAAGGATGATTCCCTGTAGATATTCATAGAAGCAGAATCTCGGGAATGACAGGAGTTCATCCTGAAAGAAGGAAAAGGTGCGAAAGGTGGAAAGAGGCGGCGGAAGGATTGAATTTTTTTGGATGAATGTGAAAGATTGGGGCGGCAGATGGAAAACCCCCGGTAAAACCGGGGGCTAAATATCACTCGATATCCATCACCCACCGCGGTTTCTATTCGAGGAAGAAACCCTGATGCGGGGGTTCTTAATCGATGTCCATCACGAGTCTAAAGCCGATGATGGGCTGATTTGTTTTTGGGCCTCGATTATTTCTATCTGCTGAGCGGCATTTATGGGCTTTTTCATTCCATGCTCCGCCGCGAATGACTCTGTCGCCGCCTTCGTCGTCCTGCGGGCCTTGCGGGTCGAATGCGGGTGTTACCTTATAATAATCATCGTCGTAAATATCGCTGCACCATTCCCAGACATTGCCGTGCATATCGTGAAGGCCAAAGGCGTTCGGCGGATATGAGCCGACTTTGTTCGTTCGTTTTAATTCTTTGCCGATGATTCCATCCGCATAAGGAGCGGTGGCGTCATAATTCGCGAAATCGGAATCGATGGTTGTTCCGGTATTGAACGCCGTTGTAGTTCCCGCTCTGCAAGCGTATTCCCACTGGGCTTCGGTTGGGAGTCTGAATTTTAATCCTGTTTTATCGTTCAGCTTTTTAATAAATCTTGCGGCTTCGTACCAGTTAACGTTTTCGACTGGGAGGTTATCGCCGCCGAATTTACTCGGATTATCGTTCATGATTACACGGTACTGCATCTGTGTGACTTCAAATTTGCCGATATAAAACGGTTTGGTGTGTTTTATATGGTGCTGTGCTTCATCTTTATCTCTTTTCAATTCTTCGAGAGGCGAACCCATATCGAATTCTCCGGCGGGTATGAAAACCATTACGATATTAGCATCACTGCCGATATCGACTTTCTTTTCGAGGGGCAGGTCAGCATTTTTTGCGGCTTCTTTTTGCTGAGTCGATGCTTTTGAAACTTCTTTATCTTTGCTGGCAGCTACAGCGGCGGTAACGAGGCAAAGAACTAAAACCAGCGAAATCCATTTTTTCATTTTCGTACTCCCTGACAAAATCCATTACTTTTTAGCGGCATTAGCGTCCGCAGCTTGTGCCTTTGGCGTTAACTTAACGTACTTCAAAGCTATATCATTACCGCTGCCGCCCTTATATGTCAATTTATAATTATAATCGCCGTCGCCTGCTTTTAGCAGAACATCGCAGCCTTCGGCGGCGGCTGCGCCGTTAATGGTATCAAAAACGCCCGTAGCAGAATTTGCGCCTTCGATATTAATGAGTACGATATCGGTTTTGGGCGCGGACATATCGGCGTTGACAACGAGAATTGCCTTTGATTCATCGGCTGATGCGTCGAGAAGAACGGCCTCGGCGACATTGATAGCGCTTACGCCGTCAGGTTCCAGTTCGAATTCGAGCGTGCCGGTTCCTTTGGCGTTCTTGCCATCGCTGCCGACATATAGTTTTCTGACGTTGATTTTGCCGCCTTTACCGGCAACGGTAAATGTACCTTCTGCCTGCCCATCGGAACCTGCGGCTCCGACATACAATCCGCCTTCGGAATTTGCAGCAGCGTAAGTTAAAGTTCCGCCGCTGATTGTATAGAAGCCCTTTCCTTCGTTTGGATTTGTGGAGCTTGTGCCGAATCGTCCGATGTAGAGTTTATGGTTGAGCGTCAGAGTGCCGCCAGTTTGGAAAAGACCGCCAAAACCGCCGTTTGCTGATGAGCCGCCGGAACCTACACGAATTTCGCCCATGCCGACTGACCCGCCATTTACGATTTCAAGTTTGGGTGCTGCTATTAAATCCGCTCCTCCTCCAATGCTCAATTTGCATTCATAGCTGCCGACATTACAGTCCAAAACGCAGCTTGACCCTGATTTAATAATTTTTATTTCGTTTCCAGATACACTCGGCCCGAGCGGCAGCCTAACCGGCGGTTTGTTCCAATATGCATCAGTCCATTTTCCGCTCCCGGCAGGCACGTTCGGATCGCCTTGAGGCGCGCCTTGCCAATTGCCGATTGTCAACGCAAAAGCATTTAATGAAAACATTACAGAAATTAGAATTGTGCTGATTTGTTTCGCCTTCATTTTTGATTCTCCCTAAATTTTAATTTACTATGATTGAAGATTGAAATCATTGTCACAAGTCTGACCTCGAAAACAAGCCAATTTCGCCACCTAAAAAAGCAATTTCGCGCATTCGCTTTAAAATTGTGATTAAAATCACATATTTTGCATTGACTACCACAATAATATTTTGTAGAATACTATTTATAATGATTGTATTCTAAATTATTTTAGGCTAACTGAGAATTAAATCGCAGAAAATTATGAGCAACCGAACACGAATTTTGAGACTGTCGCGATACAAGAACGCCGCGTTGAGATTGAAATCATTGAATTTTCTAAAGGTTTTTTCAGACAATCTTGCCGATGCGACGGGGGTTACGGCTTCGCAGGTTCGCAAGGATTTTTCGATTTTCGGGATTGAAGGCAACCGCAGGGGCGGCTATCAAATCGATGAACTTCTGACACAATTAAATAAGGTGCTTGGCAAGGACAAGCTTCAAAAGTTTATCATTGTCGGAGTGGGAAATCTCGGCAGAGCGCTTATTAATTATCAGGGTTTTGTTAAAAGTGAAATCAAAATTGTCGCGGGATTCGACACCGACCCTGCGAAGTTCAATCGCAAGGCGGAGGCTTTGATTTTGCCGATGGAGGAGTTGCCGGGATTTGTTAAAACGA
>MWCF01000057.1 GCA_002069855.1 Elusimicrobia bacterium ADurb.Bin231
TTTTTTGATGCGCAGCAGAAAAAGCGTGACTGAAATTGCGCTTCAGTGCGGATTTTCAAGTTCTGCGCATTTCTCCTCAAGTTTTATCAAGCGCTTTGGAAAGACGCCGTCAGAATTTAAGAAATATTAATTTTATTCAAGAATACTTACTCACTTCTGCCAGCCGGAGATTTATTTGTACTCGTGATTTATCAGGTAAAATTCAAATATTTTTTCAAATATGACATACTGCTGTCACTGCAATAGTGTATGTTTCTGTAAAAGGAGACTTTATGGAAAAAGAAATTATTGCAGACAAATCAAACATAGCTTATTGCGGACTCTATTGCGGAGCATGCAACTGGTTTTTAAGCGGAAAGTGCACGGGTTGCGCAAAGAATGAAAAGGCAAAATGGTGCAAAACACGTACCTGCTGTCTTGAAAATGGTTATAAGTCATGTGCTGATTGTGCTGAATTTTCCAATCCCAATGACTGCGGAAAATTTAATACTGTTATCGGCCGGATTGTCGGATTTATTCTGCGCTCAAGCCGGATCGGATGTCTTAACTGCATTAAAGATATCGGATATGACGGATATGCAAAGAAAATGTCGTCGGAAAAAACTTACACTATCAAGCGTAATTCTGCTTACTCAAAGAATAAATAAAGAAGAAGCTGTAATTCCGGATTAAATTTTATTAAAAAACAATTGCAAATTATACCGCGTATGAAATTTTTCTTCAACGGAGGAAACATGAAGCATACGCGTGTATTTTATTTTTCGGCTACAGGTAATTCTCTTGATGCTGCAAGGATGATTTCTTCCGGTATTAAGGGATCTGAAATCATTTCAATGGCGGAAAAATTTCCGAAAAAGGCGATCGGCGGAAAGAATGAATCGATCGGTTTTGTCTTTCCTGTATATTTTGAAGGAATGCCGAGATTAGTTAAGAGTTTTATTGAAAACCTTAACATTAAGCCGGATACTTTTTGTTTCGCTGTTGCGACGTACGGCGGAAGTTATATGAATACACTGGGTTCTGTTGATACTCTTTTGAAAACAAAAGGTCTTTTTCTTTCTTATGCCGCTTCTGTACGTATGCCGGGGAATTATCTTACTTTGTATAATCCTCCTTCTAGAATAAGAGTGAAGAGTATGCTTGAAAAAAGCAGAAAAACCTTGGCGAAATTAACTGATGATATTTTAAATCAAAAAATCAAAATGCCGAAACAGCGTTTAGTTTTTATTTCTAATTACTTCAACAAAGTTATTTATACAGGAATCGGAAAGTGGGAGAAAAATTTTCATGTTTCCGATAAATGCACTGGATGCGGAATATGTGCGAAGGTTTGTCCTGTTGATAATATAAAAATCAAAAATAAACAGCCGGTTTGGGGAAACGAGTGTGAAAGATGTGTTGCATGTATAAGCTGGTGCCCGGAAAAGGCGATTGATTTTGCAAGAAAGACCAAGGGGAGAAGAAGATATAATAATCCGAATGTAAAGTTGAAAGATATAATCAGGAAGAAGTGAAATACAACCCGGGCTGATTTTGTTCTAATCAGCTTTGATGCGCGTTTGCCTTCTTTGCTGTAAATACTTTGATATAATCACACCTTCTGCATAATTCTTCCGGCAGAAGGTTTTTTGCGAATGAAGAACTAATGTTTAATGCTCTTGGGGATTCGAGAATATCAAAAAGATTGTTTTCTGTAATATTTCCGAGAGCAGAGCTGCCCTTCCAGTCAAGACAACATGGTACAACTTTTCCGTCGGATAAAATTCCAAAATGAGTTTTCATTCCGAGACAGAATCCGTTTTCCTGAAAAGGTTTGTCGTTTATATCAGGCCATTTAAAGCGGTTATTGAAATGCAGATAAATTTTATCAGTGATTTTGATGCTCTTGTATTTCTTGTCCGTGTCTATTCTTTCTAAAAGGTTCATGTCAAACCCGGGCTCAACAATTTTGACAATGTGTTCTATAGATTCTTTTGTTTCAGGAGAAACGAATGAATCGGCTTTACTGTTTAGAATACTCCAGTAACGGAAGTTTATAAAAGGCTGGTCATCTGACTTTATTTCAGCATTAAACTTTAAAATTTCTTCTATATGCTGTTCGAATAGATTTGATTCGAGGAGTGCATGGATTGAAAAATTTATCTGACTGAATTTGCCTGGTTTGTAAGATCTGCGGATATGATCTGTTAACGTTCCGTTTGTTGTAAGGCAGATTCTGAGATTATTTTCTGCAGCAATGTCGGTGAATTCTGAAAAAAGCGGATGAAATGTCGGTTCACCGAGAAGGTGCATCGTAATTTCATCTGTAATGGGAGAAAGTTCCTTGCAGCATTTTTCAAAAATTTCTGCTGACATAAAATGCGCGCCGTTTTCGTTCGGCGCGCAGAATGGACAGGCAAGATTGCAGGCGTTGGTTATTTCGACATAAACTCGCTTGAATCTTTTCAATTATTTCTGAACCTTTTTGGTATAATTGAGAAGTCCTCCGTCGAGAAGAATTTTTCTCTGACGTTCGGAAAAATCCATTTTAAGCATATAGTTCTTTCCGGAAATGCTGATTTGAATTTCCTTCGAACCGCTTTCAACAGCTGAACGAAGATTTTTTATTTCAAATTCAGCACCCTGAGCAATTGAATCATAATCAGCTTCGTTTACAAAATAAAGCGGAAGAATTCCGAAATTTATGAGATTTGCAGAGTGAATGCGCTCAAAAGATTTTGCAATCACCAGACGTACTCCGAGATACATCGGGCAAATAGCTGCATGTTCGCGGCTTGATCCCTGACCGTAGCTAAGTCCTGCAACAACTGCCGTGTAAAGCGATTTCGATTTAGCCTCAAGTGAACGTTTTGCGAAAGAAGCATCGACACCTTCAAAAACATAATTCGCATAAGCCGGAATATTTGAGCGGAATTTGAGTCTTGCTCCGGCTGGCATTATGTGGTCGGTTGTTATTTTGTCTGCTACTTTAAGACCGATTACACCTTTAAAAGAATCCATGAGAGGTTCGGTAAAAGGCGGCTCTCCGATGTTCGGACCTCTGAATATATCTCCGTTGAGAGAAGGCTTTATAACGAGCGAATCATCGACTAGAAAGCTTTCAGGCATTTCAAATTTTGGAAATTCAGAAGCCGGATATGTTGTTGGATCCGTAAATTTTCCTTCAAGGGCGGTTACCGCAGCTGTTTCGGGAGAAACCAGATAAATCTGTCCGTCTTTTGTTCCGGAACGGCCTTCAAAATTTCTGTTATTTGTACGAACAGAAATTCCGCCTGTCTGCGGTGCCTGACCTGATCCGATGCAGAAGCCGCATGTTGATTCCATAATTCGTGCGCCGGATGCGATTATATCAGCAAGAGCGCCGTTTCGGGCGATCATTTCAAAAACCTGTTTTGAACCGGGAGCTACTATAAAGCTTATGTCCGGAGAAACTTTTTTGCCTTTGAGAATACCTGCAACAGTCATCATATCCTTGTATGAAGCATTTGTACAGCTTCCAACAGCAACCTGATCGACTTTCATTCCTGCAAGTTCCGAAACTTTTTTTACATTATCAGGTGAATGAGGGCATGATGCCATCGGTTCAAGTGT
>MWCF01000058.1 GCA_002069855.1 Elusimicrobia bacterium ADurb.Bin231
GAAAGTTTGAAATTACACGAAGGACGGTTTGGGAAAAAGCCGAAGACGGTCATCACGGATAAGATATACGGGAGTTTAGCGAACCGTGAAATGTTGAAAGAAGAAGGAATAAAAGCGGCGCTGGTGCCGTTAGGACGCAAGAGTGGAAGCGAGGCGTCAAAAAAACTCTGGAAGTGGATAAAGCAGAAACAAAAAAAGCGTAGCGAGATAGAAGGTTTTATCGGCGTATCAAAAGTTCATTACGGATTAGAGCGGTTGGTATACAAAAATGAAGAGTTGAATATCCGGCTGGGCTTGATAGCGATGAACTTATCCACAGCGCTGGCAAGAATTTAGGGAAAACCAAAAAATAATCCACAGAAAGTGTATAAGAATTAGGGGAACCTATGCGCAAAATCTATCGTTAACATTCGCAAAAAATAGTTTTTCAGCAAACCCTAATTAATTTTATGAATGAAAATTTTGTGAAGAGTTGGTAATAAAAAAAGGTACCACAGGGGGAAGATGAAATTAGAAAAAACAATAATAAAAAGCTGGAAAGAATTTTTGCTAATTTTTACTTTAGTATTTTTTTATAGTTGCCGGCCTTTCTCCGATACTCCATTCAAGCACAAAAGTAAAAAATCTGACGAAGAAAGTATAGTCGGCTCTATATCTTCTGATACTCCATCCGAGCACAAAAGTAAAAAATATGAAACTCTCCCAGTAATGACAATCGAAGACGCTGAAAAGTATGCAATAGGTGTTTGGACGTATTCTGATCCCACCCCACTGCCTGGTGATCCCATGCCCTTACCTTATGCGTATGCGTCCAATGTTTATTTCGATCTTCGCCGAGATCTCATGTGCATTTCGGATTCCACTTGGTTTTTTTTTGCTTTTTATGCATGGCACCGGTATAATTTTAAAGCAGGAGGTGTAGGTGAATACCAATATGCCGTCCCCAGCGATGATGATTGGGGCGCCATAAAAAAAATTAAATGGAAAATAAATGCTCGTAAATACCGTAATACAGGAAAGCGCTATTTTGAGATTGCCGTATCGCATAACTCCGAACACACGGTATTGGTTCTTACAAGTAGTTGTGATATTTTTTACTATCATCCTGACGACTACGGTTTCGAACAACAACCGAAGTATATGCGTGCTATGCATTTTACAAAGGACGCTGTCTTTCCTTTTTCTAAATAAAAGAGAAACATCGAAAAAAATAAAGGTTGAAATAAAATTTAAATAATTATTCTATAATAGGAGGATGTTATAATGGACAAAAAAGAATTGGAGAATACGTTGAAAGAAATAATTACACATCATGGTTTTTCATCAAATACTGTTACAGGATTTTCTTGCTATATATCTGATAGAAGTGATTTTCCAACTTCAGAAGGAATATTTCTATGGAATTGTTCAAAATCTTATGAAAGGATAGAGACGCAAATTCAAAAATATTCAGCAATGGCGCGGAATCATAGAATGAAAACAATGTTGAAATTATCACATGAGCAATATAAAAACAAAATGTTAGGATTTGTTAATGTAGGATTTGTTAAAGAATATTTAATTGAATTACAAAAAATCGGATGTTTCGAAAAAATTGGAACTGGTGTAAATTTATTTGGCGAATTTCAAAAGACATATAATATTGCTGCCAAGTTCAGTTCAATTTTAGAAGACGATTCACACGCTAAAAGTTTTTTGAAGAATTTAGAAATTGTTACAATCAAAAATCCAATAGTAAAATTTTGTGAAGATTTAGGCTATTTTATCTGTAAAAACAAAGATAATTTAGTTACAGACAAATATTCTTTATAAATACTGCTTGTCTTGATTTTATTTTAGGAGGAAAAGTGAAAAAATGTCCTTACTGTGCCGAAGAAATTCAGGACGAAGCAAAAATCTGCCGTTATTGCCAGCTGGACATAAATAATGGTTCTATTTATCCTACAAAATTTAATAGCACCGAAGCAGTAAAATCACATGTTTCATCCGGCGGGCGAATTCTCGCAAGAATATCTATTATTTGTGGTACTCTTGGCTTTATTGTTTTTCCCATTCCGTTGGGAATTATTACTTTAGCCTGTGGAATTCCAGCAATGGCAATGGGTGCTTCGATAGGCATAATAGGTATCATTTTAGGAATATTGGATATACTTTTGGGCATAATCATCTTCTCGGGCTTACGCCTACTAGGATTTTGAGCAAGTAAGGACGCGATATTATCAACAAAGATTTGGTCCGCGCTGTTAAAGAATGGTTCAGATTAGAAAATGGCACTATAAATTCTCATCCCAAAAGCAGGTTGATAAAGAGTTATACAACACACAGAAGAAGATAAAGACAGTATAACGTACAATAGCCCCCTTTTTCTCTATTTTGAATAATTTTTCACAACTTACACAAAATACTTGACATTACCTCTTGACTGACACATCTTGACAAAATCTAATTTATTTAATATAAAGAATATAACAATTTGAATGTTTGCAGGTGCAGATTTCAAAAGAGGGGCAAAAAATTTACCTTTATAAAAAATATCAAAAATGAATAATCAAGTTTTATTTAAAATCAGTTACGGGATGTATGTAATAGGCGCTGCAGATAAGGAACGTTTAAACGGTCAGATAGCAAACACCGTTTTTCAACTGACCTCGGAACCTGCCGTTATCGCAGTGGTTCTGAACAAAAAAAATCTTACTTATGAAATTATAAATAAGAGCCGTGTTTTTACGATAAATATTCTTGCTAATACAGCGCCTATGGAATTCATAGGCAGGTTTGGATTCCGTTCCGGTCGGGAGATAAATAAATTTGAAGGCGTGAAATATAAAAAAGGTATATCTGGAGTGCCTATAGTTCTTGAACATACTGTCGGGTATATTGAATTAAAAGTAGTTGGTGTTACAGATGTTGGCACACATTCTATATTTATTGCGGAAGTTGTTGAAGGTGAAATATTAAATGACGGGCATCCTATGACTTATGCGTTTTATCATGATGTGAAAAAGGGAAAGTCGCCTCCGTCTGCTCCGACATATATTAAGGAAATGCCTGTCAAAAAGGAGAATGGTATGGATAAATACAGGTGTACAGTGTGCGGTTATATATATGATCCTGTTGTCGGTGATCCTGATAACGGAATAAATCCGGGTACAGAGTTTGAAAAACTGCCGGAGGATTGGGTCTGCCCTGTATGCGGAGTCGGTAAGGATTTGTTTGAAAAGGAAGCGTAAATTTTTAATCCGTGGAATGCCGGCTATAAAAGATTTAAGTGTCTTGTGATTGTAAAAATAAAGCTCATATTTGTAGAAATGGAGTTCTTTAATGAAAGTTCTTGGAATAAATGGTAGTCCGCGGATTGGCGGGAATTCTGATATTTTGCTTACAAATGTTCTTTACGGCGCGAAAAATGCCGGCGCTGAAACTGAAAAGATATATTTAACTAATCTTAAATTTTCCGCTTGCCTGGAATGCGATGAACTTTCTCATGACGGGATTTGCCGGATTAAAGATGATATGCAAGAGATTTATCAAAGTATTATCAACGTAGATGCCGTAATTATAGCATCTCCCATTTTTTTCGGCAGCATATCCGCGCAGACTAAAATGATGATCGACAGATTTCAGTGTATGTGGCTGGCTAAGAATGTTTTCGGAAAGAAAATATTTTATAAAAAAAGGAAAGGGGCTTTTATTTCGGTTGAAGCATCTTCCAGACGGGATTTTTTTGACAATAGCCGCGCTATAATAAAAAATTTTTTTGCCACAGTTGATGTAAAGTATATGTCTGAACTGATGATTACAGGAATAGAAACGAAAGCAGGAATAAACGAGTATCCAAATCTCATAGAAAAGGCGTATGATTTGGGTTTCAGGATAGCAGGTAAATAATTATAAGGAGGAAAAAGTTATGGATTGTTGTTGCAAGTGCGGATGTCAGAGTAGTCAGCCAAAAGAGAAAAAGGGCGCATATAAATGCGGTATTTGCGGTAAAACTTCTTCTAAACCTGGAGAATGTTGCGGTAAACCTATGAAAAAGGGAAAATAAATATCCGAAAGCAGAGATGATGATTGTTCAAATTGTAGAATTGTATTAGCTGGTTGTTTTATAATATGAGGGCAATAATATGGCATTTTATTCCGAAAAAGTGATGGATCATTTTTTAAATCCCAGAAATGTCGGAGAGATTCCCGACGCGGACGGGACCGGCGAAGTCGGCAATCCTGTTTGCGGAGATTTAATGACTTTTTATATTAAGGTTAAAGACAATGTAATTACAGATGTAAAATTCAAGACATTCGGATGCGGGGCTGCCATAGCGGTTTCATCTATGGTTAGTGAAATGGCTGTCGGAAAAACATTGGAAGAAGCGATGAAAATTACAAACGAATCCGTCGCCGACAATCTTGGCGGGCTTCCTCCGAATAAGATGCATTGTTCGAATCTCGGTGCAGACGCGCTGCATGCTGCGATAGAGAACTATAAAAATAAAAAAAGCGCTTAATAAAGGTGTGCTTTTTTTGAAAGCAACCGGCAGCGGAATTGCGCATTCTTAATGTTGCTGTTTCTTTTACAATAAATTTTATTTCCGTCGGAACAATTCGCGACGAAGAACATTTCAGGCAAGAGTAAAATATTCCCATAGCAGAAATTAAACAAAATTTAAATTTGGCGGATTTTGATATGAAACCCGATAAAGAAAAAATGACAATAATTTTGTTTTCCGGAGATATGGATAGATCTATTGCCGCTTTTACTCTTGCTACAACTGCTGCTTCCGCAGGAACGGAAGTGTCTATTTTTTTCACATTTTGGGGCCTTAATTTACTTAAAAAATCGCTTTTCACATTGGGAAAATCACAGAGTATTCTCCAAAAAATCTTTAATATTTTCAGCAATTCAAATCTTCCTGTTTCGCGGATGAATATGTGTGGGTTGGGTCCGATTATGATGAAATATCTTATGAAAAAATCAAGAACAGCCAGTCTAAATGATTTGATGTCTCTTGCCAAACAATTAAAAGTTAAATATATTGCCTGCACTACCAGTTGTTCGATTCTCGGGCTTTCAAAGGAAAATCTTTTGGACTCTATCGACGAGTTTGCCGGCGCTGCTACTTATTTAAATGAAGCGAGAGAATCCAAGATTAATTTATTTATATAAAACACTTTATTGAAAAGGAGCATAGATCAATGAAAATTGATCAAACTATCGATATTGAAAAGGAGCATAGATCAATGAAAATTGATCAAACTATCGATTGTATCGGAGTTTTTTGTCCCATGCCGATTATAAAAACGAAACTTGCGCTTGATGTTATGAAATCCGGAGAGGTTCTTGAGATTCTTGCGGATGACGCAGGTTTTGAAAAGGATTTGCCAGCATGGTGTTCATCATCCGGAGAAAAGTTTATTGAGATAAAGAAAGAAGGCAGTACAATAAAAGGATATGTTATGAAAAAATAAGTTTTTTTCTTGAAGGGAGGTAAAAAATGAGCAAAATCGAATTGAAAAAAAACATATTTTGGGTTGGCGCAATTGATTGGAATGTCCGTAATTTTCACGGATATACATATTCCACAAAAAGGGGGACTACGTACAACGCCTATCTCGTTTTAGACGATAAAATAGCGCTTGTAGATACCGTAATGGCGTCTTTTGCCGAAGATTTAATAAAGAACATAGAGGCGATCACTGATCCTCTTAAGATTGATTATGTGATAGTAAATCATGTTGAAGACGATCATACAGGCGCTCTTCCCAAAATTCTTGATATCGCAAAAAACGCGCAGGTAGTATGCACGAAAAAATGTCAGGAGGGTTTGTTTAGACATTACTACAAGAACTGGAATTTTAAGATTGTAAAGACCGGCGATTCTATTTTTCTCGGTAATAAAACCCTGAATTTCATTGAAACGCCTATGATACACTGGCCTGACAGCATGTTTACTTATATTCCGGAAGATAATCTTCTCTTGTCTAATGACGCTTTCGGGCAGCACATAGCATCTTCGGAAAGATTTGACGATGAAATCGACGGGTGCGTTCTTATGGAAGAATCGGAAAAATATTATGCCAATATTTTAATACCGTTAAGTTTTATAATCTCGGCAAAACTTTCTGAAATAATTAAAAGCGGCATAAAGGTGGATATGATAGCCCCGTCCCACGGCATAATTTGGCGGAATAATCCCGCGCAAATAATAAAAGCGTATTCAGGATGGTCAAGCGGTCTTCCATTAAAAAAGGATATACTGATAGTGTATGAAACCATGTGGGGCGCTACGGCAAAGATGGCATCAGCTATGTCCGCGGCGATTGTCGATGAAGGATTAAAAGTTAAAATATATGATATAAATCTCGGCGATCATACGGAAATAATAAAAGATATTCTTAACGCAAAATGCCTGTTGATCGGAAGTTCCACCCATGATAATCATATGCTACCGAACATAGCGGGATTTCTTGGTCTTATAAAAGGTTTGAAACTTAAGGGGAGAAAAGCAGCTGCTTTTGGTTCTTACGGTTGGAGCGGAGAATCAGCAGGGCATATAGAAAAATTGCTCGCTGAAAGCGGTTTGAAAATAATAAATGCGCCTTTGACGGTAAAATATGTTCCTTCTTCGCAGGATATTGAATCTTGTAAAGATTTCGGAAGAAGAATAGCAAAAGAAATTATTTCCGAAGAATAAAAATTCTTAATCAGAAACATTCTGGTTTTTCAAATGAATAAAAGTCGATTCAATTGAATGCGGATAACGGGATATAAAATGATATTAAAAATAATTATGTTTAAGGGTAAAGGTTGTCCGGATTGCGGCAGAATGGCTTCGGTATATAATGAGCTGTCTGAAGAGTTTAAAAATACCGTAGAGTTTGAAGATTTGGATATATCTGAAAATATTTCCGTTGCAGTTGATTACGGCGTTATGAGTATACCAACATTACTGGTTTTGAGCGGCGAAAAGGAATTGAAACGTTTTTCAGGGGTTGTTTCTGCATCGGATATAAGAAAATTTATAAAGGAAAAAATGGAATAATCTTATGATGGATTTAGGAAATATTATGTCGTCTTATCTTTCAGGCAATAATCCGGCATCTTTTATTTTTGCCTTTATCGGAGGGGTGATTACCAGTTTTACTCCATGCGTTTTTCCGGTAATCCCTGTAATTGTAGGATATATCGGCGCAAGCCATGTAAAGTCGCGTTCCGAGGCGTTTCTTCTTTCCGTATTTTATGTCATAGGACTGGCATTGACTTTTTCCGTTCTGGGTTTGGTCGCTTCGTACACAGGAATGATTTTCGGCAGTATTCAATCTAATCCGTGGTCATATATTTTTATGGGCACCGTTGTATTAATAATGACACTTTATTTCTTAAATATTTTAAGAATTCCGCTCCCGAATTTAAATATACCCAGGTTTAAACAACGCGGATATATTTCCGCTCTTCTGCTTGGCGCGTTTTCCGGCATTATAACGGCTCCGTGCACAGCTGCGATTCTCGCCATACTTCTCGCATATGTCGGCACAAAACAAAATGTTGTTTTCGGCGGGCTTTTGCTTTTTACTTACGCTCTGGGTCTGGGTTGCATTTTAGTAATTGCCGGCACTTTTACAGGTACGATAAAGATAATCATTAAGTCATCTTTTGTGGCGGAGAAAATTAAGATTGGTTTTGCCGTTGTGTTGTTTATTATGGCGGTTTTATTTTACATTAAAGCATATAAACTTTTTTGATACGGAGACCAAATGAAAAAAAATTTACTTTTATGCGCTGTCACATTTTTATTGTTTTCTTGCACAGGAAAAAAGATCGACGATTCTGCGGGATTGGGCAAGGATAGGATTGTTGAAACAGTTGATTTTGTTTTGCAAGATATGTCCGGAGCGGAAATAGACACTCGGCTTTTTAGGGATAAGGTTATTCTTATTAATTTCTGGGCGACATGGTGCCCTTACTGCCTTGATGAGATTCCAGCTTTGAATGATCTTAATTCTTCGTTGAGTCCGGAGAAATTCCGTGTTTTTTCGATAAATATCGACGGTGATCAGCAGAATTTAAAAAAATTCATAAATAAATATGGAATTGGATATCCTGTGCTCATTGATCGCGGAACGAAAATTGCCTCATTATATAAAGTTAGGGGAATACCTGCGAATTTCGTTATTGACACTTCGGGAAATACTTATTTTTACGGTCCGGACATAAATTCCGCGAAATTAAAAATTCGGGATCTGCTTTCTGCGCCGAAGGACTCTGAAATATCGAAGAAGTAAAAATTAGAGGTATCGCTTTTACGCGAATCAGGAAATAAAAGATTAAGGATATTTGTCAGGGAGATATTATGGAAAGAATATATTTCGAAAATCATGCCGGAACAAAAATGGATCCACGCGTATTTGAAGGGATGATGCCGTATTTTAACGATTATTACGGTAATGCCCAAAGCATTCATTCTTTCGGAACTGTATCGAAAAACGCTCTTGAACATGCCAGAGAACAGGTCTCGTTATTGATAAATTGTTCGCCTGAGGAAATATATTTCACTTCTTGCGGGTCGGAATCAAACAACCTTGCTATAAAAGGAGCTGTGGACGCGTACAAACAAAAAGGCAGGCATATAATTATGTCCGGTATTGAGCATTTTTCGGTTTTGTACGCAGGCAGACGTCTGGGCCAAGCCGGTTTTGAAGTAACCTTTTTGCCTGTTGATAAATACGGGCTGGTATCTCCGGAAGATCTTAGAAATGCCATAAGAGATGATACCATTCTTGTTTCGATTCAACATTCCAATCCGGAAATAGGAAGTATTCAAGATATAAAAAAATTAGCTGAGATTGCGCGCAGCCGCGGCATAATATTTCATACGGACGCAGTCGCGAGTGCTGGCATTGTCGCGGTGGATGTTAAAGATCTCGGAGTTGATCTGTTGTCTTTAGCGGGGACCCAGTATCACGGGCCCAAAGGCGCTGCTGCGTTGTATGTGAAAAAGGGCGTGAGAATAACGCCTCAAATCGACGGAGGAATTCAAGAAAACGGCAGGCGTGCGGGAACGGAGAATATTCCGGCTATAGTAGGTTTTGGGATCGCATCTGAAATAGCGATGGAAGAACTTTCCCTAAACAATAAAAAATTGCTTTCTTTGCGAAACACTCTTATAAAGGGAATTTCCGAACATATAGAGTACGCGTATCTCAACGGACATATTGAAAATCGATTGCCTAATAATGTAAATTATTCTATAGAATTTGTCGAAGGAGAGGGGATGTTTCTCTTATTAGACCAAAAAGGCATATGCATCTCCAGCGGTTCCTCGTGCGCTTCCAAGGCGTTGAAAATGTCTCATGTCCTTTCCGCCATTAAAGTTGATCCCGCCGTCGGGCAGGGCTCGGTTGTTATTACATTATCCAAATACAATGATATAAAGGAAGTTGAATATTTTTTAAAAGAATTTTCAGGCATAGTCGGAAGACTGAGAGGTATGTCTCCTCTGTACGATTATTATATAAAAAACGGGAAAAGAAAACCTGCGGGGCCAGGAACGGATTACGACAAACACGAATAATAATTTGATTATTACCAATAAAATAGTAAAATATATTTGTGATGTTCTGTTTGGCGGGATAATATAATAATCCTGTAGAAACCGAAGAGGATGAATAATAAATGGTGTCTGTATATATTGAATTCGTATGCGAATTCGGGTAAATGTAAAAAGGGAGGTAGTGTATGAAAACAGTGAAAGTTGCAGAATTGAAGGAATTTTCCGCAGAAAAATTTTTGAAAAAGGTACCGTTGGATACGGATAAAATTATTTTTAATACATTTTTCTTCAAGCCCAGGCAGTTTTTACCGTTTCATAAACATCCTTCTACGGATGAATTGTTTTATGTGGTTGAAGGCATCGGGGAATTTACCGTCGGGAATGAGCAGACTACAGTAGGTCCGACTTCCAGTGTTTATTCCGAGAGCGATGTTTTTCACGGGGTTGTTAATTCCGGAGATAAAGACCTTGTAATTATATCAGTTCAGGGTCCTAAACCCGTTGCCACCGAGTATGCGGAAAATGCCACAGTGATATGTCCTGTTTGCAAGCAGGAATTTATATTGAAAAACAACGCATCCGCCGGCGACAGCGTAGTTTGTCCCCGTTGCCAGGCCAGATTGAAATTATCGAAAACTTCAGACGGCCAATGGGATGCCAAACAATAATATATATTTTTAAAGAAAAATTGCGGACTGTTTAAAAGCAGTCTGTTCTTAAAACAATGACGGCCGGGATATTTTTGTTTGTCTTATAATTGTGTATATAAATTGATATTAAAGTTTAATATTTGCGGCTCATGATGAATTATTACAATTAAGTTCAAGATTGAAATATTAACTGTGTTTGACCCGATTATAGATAATCGGAATAATTTCAGAAGATAGTTTTGTCAATGTAAAACATTCTATGTTTTTAATTGAAAAATTTAAAAGAAAAAAAAACGAATTGTATCGAAAGATATCCGTATATTTCATATACGGCATATTGTTCGGTCTTGTAATACAAACAATATGCGTATTATGTTTTTTTGATTTATATAAAATATTGTTTTCCCGGATGTGGGATTCTCCTTTAATATCAATATCTATACTTGTTGTTTTCTGTTTTATTATAGTCATTTTATTCCAATCCGTAAGCTCCGGCAAAGCTGTTCCAGTCAGTAGTTCTTTAGATAAGATTTCGGATTTTTATAATAAGTTTTTTAAAATAACCGGTTCTGTGGTTTCTACCGCAATAATATCGAATACAGAAGCGGAATATTTATCGAAAGTATGCGATACAGCAGTAAATCAAGGTGGATATCCTCTTGTATGGATTTCTTTAGACAACGCTTCTCCGGATTCACAAATCCTGTTTGCCTCGGAAACTGCTGCAGATAAAGATTATGTCGAAAATGTAGAATTAAAGTGTTATAAAAACGGAGCTGATATTCCGGCGCGCGCCGTTTGGCAATCTGAGAAATCAGTTTTAATATCAGATATTGCGTCGGACGGGCGTCTTGCGGTCATAAAAAGCGATGTTTTGAAACGCGGGTATAAATCACTTGCGTCCATACCTGTTATATACGATGGAAAGACAATTGCTGTAATTACAATCTATTCTTTTGACATTAACGAATTTGTTCCCGATAAATCAGAATGTCTTAATCTGTATGCCGATGTTGTTTCTTTCGGAATTAATTTAATAAAAAATAGGAATAAAATCAACTCGGAAATGGATGTTATTAAAAAAGAAAACAGGGAATTGGAAGGATTATATAGACAAACATCTTCGGAATCCGCAAGCAAAATAACATTATTGGAAAAAGAAGTAAAGAAAAATAAAGATTCCTCCGATAGCGCGGAAATAGAAATCTTCGATCGGTATTGTACCGCTTTTATGGAATCGCCTGTTTTGGTGTATATATTGAATCCTTACAATGTTATTTTAGATGTTAACAAAGCGGTATTAAAGAAAACCGAATATAAAGAAACGGAATTGATAGGCCGCCGCATGGAAAGTCATTTTACCGACGAATCAAAAAAGATATTCAGCGAACAGTTTCAGATGCTTTTGAGAACAGGAATCTTTACTAAAAAAATGGAGATCGTCTGTAAAGCGGGAAATACTTTAAAAACGGAACTTAACGCGCATTTGATAAAAACCGGCGGCGGAGAAACGAAATATATAATAGTTTATCAACGAGACATTCATCTTGAAAAATTGATTGAAGACGAGTTCATTAAATTAAAACATTTTTTAAATTTTTTGCGGGAACCTTATGCTTTTACCGATACAAACGGCAATGTTATAAATGCGAATCGGGAATTCTACAAGATATTTTCCGTCCCAACGGATTCGGATGCCGGCAAATCAATACAACAAGCAGCTGCTTGCATATTCCGGAATGACAATAGTTTTGAGGATATGAAAAATTCAGTATTATCGGAAGGATACTTCCAAAAAGAGTTTGAAATGCCAACTTCATCGTTCGGGATATCAGTTTTTTATACTGTTACAGCAAGCAGTTTTAATATTTTGCCGATAAACCTTTCAGGGTATCTTTTTTCTTTTAACGATATAACTCAACAGAAAATTTCGGAAAAAAATTATTTTTTGTGTGAGCAGAGATTCAAGAAAATATTTGAAGACGGGCCAGAGGGAATGGCCATTGTCGGTTTAGACTATAAAGTAATGGATATAACGAAAGTTAACAAAATGTTTTGCAATATGCTTGGTTATTCGGAGGAATCTCTCGTGGCATTGCGCTTTTCAGACATAACGCATCCGGACGATTTAAATATAGACGAAGATTTGTCTAAAAAACTGTTTCTTGGAGAGTTGCCGTATTATCAAATAGAAAAGAGGTTGATTACAAAAGAAAAAAATATCGTATGGGCGTCAATAACCTCATTTCTTATCCGCGATGAAAAATATCAGCCGCTTTATCGATTGTTTATAATACAGGATATTACAGACGCGAAACATTCCGCTGAATATGCCCAGCGTTTGGTTACCGAGTTAAAATATACTAATACAGAACTTGAACAATTCGCTTACGCGGCGTCGCATGACCTTAAGGAACCGTTGAGAATGGTTGCCAGTTTCGTTCAACTCCTTTCGCGCAAATATAAAGGCACGCTTGATGCTGCCGCAGACGAGTATATTAATTACGCGGTTGACGGAGCAGTCAGGATGCAAGGGCTTATAGATGATCTTCTTGAATATTCGCGCATAGGGAGATTGGGGAAAAAATTCGAGCAATTTGACACAATGGAACTCTTGAACAGCGCTTTGAATAATTTAAGAACCGCGATAAAGGAAACTTCCGCTGTCATAACATACGACAATATGCCCACGATATTTTGCGACGGCTCTCAAGTTGTGCAATTATTTCAGAATTTGATAGGTAACGCGATAAAATTTAAAGGCGAATCCCAGCCGAGAATATTTATTTCCGCAACGAGAGAAGGCACTGATTGGCTTTTTTCCATAAGGGATAATGGAATCGGATTTGATACCAAGTATATGGATAGAATTTTTCTGATTTTTCAGAGATTGCATGCAAAGAACGATTACCCTGGTACCGGTGTCGGTCTTGCTATTTGTAAAAAAATAATTGAACGACACGGCGGCAAAATATGGGCTGTATCTTCGCCAGGTTCCGGCGCGACGTTTTATTTTACCATACCGATAAAAGGGAGGGAAAACGACAATGGCTAATAATACCGCAGGGAAGTCGATTAATATTCTGCTTGTGGAAGATAATCCGGGTGATGTGCGTCTTACGGTGGAAGCTCTTAAGGATTGCAAGGTCAATAATAAAGTTTATGTTGCCAAGGACGGAGAGGCAGCGCTTGCGTTTTTAAACAAAAAAGGACAATATGTAAATATGTCTCGTCCGGACCTTATACTTCTGGATTGGAATCTGCCGAGAAAAAATGGAAGCGAAGTTCTGGCGGAAATAAAGTCGGATAATAATCTGAAAACCATTCCAGTTATAGTGCTCACATCTTCCAAAGCCGAACAAGACATAATTAAGGCGTATGATCTGCACGCCAATTGTTACATAACCAAACCGGTTGATTTAAACCAGTTCTTAAGCGCGATAAATTCCATAGAAGATTTCTGGTTTTCTATCGTAAAATTGCCGTTAAGATGAGTGATATGCGATTGAGAAAAGATGTTTATAAAGTGTAAGATTACAGCCATTTCTTTTTTTTCATAAACAATAACATTGAAATTGCGATAACAGCCATAACCACTATTGCCAAAAGATAGCCGTATTTCCAGTCGAGTTCAGGCATATACCGAAAATTCATGCCATACAATCCCACGATAAAAGTCAAAGGCATCATAATGGTCGCGATAATGGTTAATACTTTCATGGTTTCGTTGGTTTTGTTGGAAAGAAGAGAAGAACATGTGTCGAATGTTCCTTTTATCAGATCAAGATTGACATTTACCATATCGCTGGTTTTATTAAGATGGTCAAGTATGTCTTTATAATAAACTCTATGATTTTCTTGAATAATATCAGTGCTCGAATTAACTATTTCTTTTATTGCTTTGATTTGC
Source organism: Elusimicrobia bacterium ADurb.Bin231 (assembly GCA_002069855.1). Classification (GTDB taxonomy): domain Bacteria; phylum Elusimicrobiota; class UBA8919; order UBA8919; family MWCF01; genus MWCF01. The sequence continues at coordinate 14,106 of MWCF01000058.1, forward strand.
GGGACCATAATCTTCCGTATCAATAGAGTATTCTTTTTCAGGGCATTTATTTCTGATAGAAGAAAATTGAAACTATTTGTGTCCATGTTAAACACTGCGTCTTCCAGATCGGAAATTTTTCTGTCCATCTGTTCAAGTATTACAAAATATCTGTCCATCATTTTATCCATTAAAAAATAATACAATATATCGGGTCCCTTTTGTATAAACTTATTTTCCTTCTCCAATTTTTTTTCTAACAGGTCCACGCATTCTATTACTTTATAATGATAGGTGACGAGAAAGTTTTTGCCGATGTATGCGTCAAGTTCGCGGGTGGAAATTCTGTTTTCGCATTCATAATAATTCAGGGAATGAAATATTACGAATATGTAATCGTCGTATTCATCTACTTTAGGATGTGCCGTAAAACTCAGGCATGATTCTACCGTTAAATAATGAAAACCACAGATCTCTTTTAGTATTTTTTGAATTTCATCCTGGTCCGCGTCGTATATATCAACCCAAATAAAAAGATCTTTATTTTGTATAATTGTTTTAAGCTCTTCTGGGGAATCGGATTTTTTTAATCCGTCGGTGTAATAATAAAATTTGATCATAAAAAAAATGATATGATTTTTTAAGTTGTTTGTCAATAGAAAAATTTAGTTTTGCGTTCTTATTGTTTTTCGCTTTTATAATTAATTGCTGCAATATTTCTGTTTTTGGAAAAGGTTATTCCATTCCGGAGCCGGATTTAATGCGATAATAAGGCATTTTAGGCAATAGGCGCATTCTACAATGATGATCGGATTTTTTATTAATATGTCGCGCTAACGCTTTGAAATCAAATTTGAGCGGTTTTATTGACAAAAACGATTTTTTTTGTATAATTAATCAAATATATAAATATAATATAAAGCCAAATGATTGCGGCTTTGCCAGAGTGGTGGAACGGCAGACACGCACGGCTTAGGACCGTGTGCCGCAAGGCATGGAGGTTCAAGTCCTCTCTCTGGCAATTGTAATGGGTATATTAAATTTTTATAACTAAAATGCTTGTTCTCAAGGGTTATCAATATCGCTTGCGGGCAGAGATACGGAGTTGAAAAATGGAAGATTTAAAGTTTAATGTTTTGGAGACGAACGGTTGCGAGACAACTATAGATGTTAACATATCCGGCGCGGATGTGACATGCGAAATAGATAATGTTTTGGCGGATATACAGGCAAATGCCGCCATTGACGGGTTCAGGAAGGGCAAGGCACCAATGGAATTTATTAAGAGAGAATATTCGGGCACTGCTTTAGAACGCGCGCTTAATAATTTGATTCTAAAATCCTCCGAAGAAATAGTGAAGAAAAATAATTATGAACCTGTTGCTGCTCCGGCAGTGGAATTAGGCGATTATGAAGCTGGGAAACAGTTTTCATTTAAATTAAGAATAGAACAGTCTCCAAAGTTTGAAATTGCGAATTATAGGAAGATAAAAGCAACGAAAAAACTAAAAAAAATCGGTGATGATGATATAAATGCCGTATTAAAGAGGCTGCAGGATAGACATTCCACATTGGTTGATGCCGGAGATGTATGTGTGGAACAGACCCATTATTTAATAGCGGATTATTCCGGTACTGTTGACGGAAAAAGTCTGGGAAAACCTGTCAGAGAACAATTTATAGATCTTTCGCATGAAGAATTACCTCAGGGATTCACTAAAGGATTGCTCGGCGCAAAAGCCGGCGAACAGAAAGTCATAGAGACGGAAATATCAGGGAAACCCGCTAAATTTGAAGTTACCGTGAAATCAATAAAAAAGAAAATCTCTCCGACTTTAGACGACGAGTTTGCGAAAGATAATGGTTTTGCCACACTGGACCTTTTGAAGGAAGAAATCAAGAAAAATCTTCTTCTGGAAGAAGAAAAGAGAGCCAGAAGAGAACTGGAAAAGGCTGTTTCCGACGAGCTTATAGCAAACAACAGTTTCCCGATACCTAAATCTCTCGTGAATAAAGAAGTTCAAAAGATGATAGAAAAGGCGCAGGAATATTTTATGAAAAGACAGGGGTACAGTAAAGAGGAGTTTGAAAAATCCCTTCCCGCGCTTAAGGAAAAATACGCGAAAGACGCTGAAAATGAAATCCGTTTGTCTTATATACTTTCGAAAATCGCCGAACAGGAAAAAATAACCGTCTCCGATTCTGAAGTAGAAACAAAAATTGCCGAACTAAGCGCAGGCGCTGCGTCTTCCGCAGAGGCATATAGACAACATAAAGATTATGTCTCTTTGGTGATAAAGGAAAGAAAGATTTATGATTTCCTTATAGAAAATGCTAAAATCAAGGAGGAATAATGAAAGCCAATCTTATACCTATGGTGATTGAGCAGACCTCCCGCGGAGAACGGGCATACGACATATATTCGCGTTTGCTTAAAGACCGCATAATTTTTATAGGTTCTGCAATAGACGATAATTTTGCGAATCTTGTGATTGCCCAGATGCTGTTTCTTGATTCCGAAAATACAGGCAAAGAAATATTCCTCTATATAAATTCACCGGGCGGAATAGTTACTTCAGGTCTTGCTATTTATGACACCATGCAATATCTGAAATCCGCTGTTACCACAATTTGTATCGGTCAGGCGGCGTCAATGTCTGCGGTTCTTCTTGCTGCCGGCAGTTCCGGAAAACGGTTCGCTTTGCCGAATTCAAGGATAATGATTCACCAGCCTTTAGGCGGTACTCATGGCCAGGTGACGGATATAGACATTCAGGCTAAGGAAATGTTGAGAGTCAAACAGCGCATTAATGAAATTTTATCAAAACACACCGGACAAAAGTTTGAGAAAATAGAACGGGATACAGACAGAGATTTTTTTATGTCTGCCGATGAGGCAAAAACATACGGTTTGATTGATAATGTTATAACACAGAAAAGAGGTGTATGATGGCTGAAGAAATAAAAAACGCAGTGCCCAAGAAACTGCCGCTTTTGCCGGTGCGGGATGTAGTTGTTTTTCCATATATGGTTTTACCTTTGATTGTCGGCAGAGAAAAATCTCAAAAGGCGCTTGACGTCGCGATGAAACGCGACAGGATCATACTTCTTGCTACGCAAAAGAAGGTGCAAACAGAAGATCCTGTGAAAGAAGATATTTATGAAGTCGGAACAGTCGCCGAAATCCTTCAACTTCTTAAAATGCCCGACGGAAGTTCGAAAATTTTAGTGGAAGGAATGAAGCGCGCAAAATTCGGAAATTTCATAACTCATCCTGAAGGGTATATAGAAGTTGATGTGGATCTGCTGGCAGTGGAAACAGAGATGACGCCTGAAATAGAAGCTTTAATGAGAGAAACAATAAGTCTTTTTGAAAAATACATACGGCTTAATCCGAGATTGCCTTTTGGGACCATATCTTCGTTAAACGCTATTGAAGAACCCGGCAGGCTTGCGGACGTTATTGCCGCGCATCTTCTGATTAAGAATCCTCAAAAACAAATAATACTTGACACAGTGCAGCCGGATAAACGTCTTGAAAAATTGATTGAGATAATAAATAGCGAATTGGAGATCCTTAATATAGAAAAGAAAATTCAAACCAGAGTCAGAAGCCAGATCGAAAAATCGCAAAAAGAGTATTATTTGAATGAACAGATGAAAGCTATTCAGAAGGAATTGCGGCAGAAGGACGATTATGCCAAGGAGATGGATGAACTTAAGAAAAAAATCAAGGCAGTCAAGATGACTCCGGAAGCAGAAGAGATCGCACTTAAGGAGCATGCCCGTCTTGAGAAAATGATGCCTTTTTCTCCGGAAGCAACTGTGATAAGAACTTACATAGATTGGCTTATTGCCGTACCGTGGGCTGAAAAAACCAAAGATAATCTTGACATACAACATGCGGAAGAGATTCTTAATGAAGACCATTACGGATTGGATAAGGTGAAAACGCGTATATTGGAATATCTGGCTGTATGCAAAATGACGCGGAAACTCAAAGGACCGATTTTGTGTTTCGTAGGACCTCCAGGTACAGGCAAGACCAGTATAGGCAAATCCATATCTCGTTCGCTTGGCAGAAAATTCGTTAGGATTTCACTCGGCGGCGTTCGCGATGAAGCGGAAATACGGGGACATAGAAGAACCTATATCGGCGCGTTGCCAGGTAAAATAATACAATCCCTGAGAAAAGCAAAGTCAAAGAATCCGATATTTCTTATGGATGAAGTGGATAAAATGGGTATGGATTTCAGAGGAGATCCCGCATCTGCGCTTCTTGAAGTGCTTGATCCCGAACAGAATTCCACTTTTATGGATCATTATTTGGATGTGGAATTTGACCTTTCCGACGTTATGTTCATTACGACTGCGAATACTCTTTATTCTATTCCTCCGGCATTGGTGGACAGGATGGAGATTTTGGAATTCCATAGTTATACAAAAGAGGAAAAGATTCATATCGCAAAAAAGTTTTTAATTCCGCGTCAGATGAAGGAGCACGGTGTATCAAATGAACAGGTAAAGATTACAGACGAAGCGATTAATTTTATTATTAAAGAATATACACTTGAAGCAGGCGTAAGAAATCTTGAAAGAGAGATAGCAAATATTCTTAGAAAAGTTGTAAAAGAAATAGTGTCTGAAAAGAAAAAGGAAGCGATAGAGATTACTGAAGACAAGGTAAAAAAATATTTGGGAATTCCTAAATATCACAAAGACGAAAAGTCAGAGAATCAGATTGGCGTTGCCACAGGACTTGCTTGGACGGAAGTCGGGGGAGATATTTTAGCGATCGAAGTTGCTGTTATGCCTGGGAAAGGTAATTTGATGCTTACTGGGAAACTTGGCGAGGTTATGAAAGAATCAGCTACTGCCGCTCTTTCGCACATTAGATCTAATTCAAAAAAATTCGGAATTCCAGATAATTATTTTAAAGATAAAGAAATACATGTTCATGTACCTGAAGGCGCTATTCCCAAAGACGGGCCTTCAGCAGGCATAACCATTGCTACAGCGTTAATCTCAGCCATAACTAATAAACCTGTCAAAAAAGATGTGGCTATGACAGGGGAAATAACGCTTAGAGGAAGGGTTTTGTCAATAGGAGGATTTAAAGAGAAGGTGCTTGCCGCCTACAGGTCCGGAATACACACGATAATATTTCCCAAGGAAAATTTAAAGGATATGGAAGAGATATCTTTGGAAATTCGGAATAAGATGAAATTTATTCCGGTAAAAACAATTGATGAAATCGTAGAATACGTTTTTGACGTCAAGAGTAAAAAGAATGGCAAGGGCTCACGGAGGTAATAATGCTTAAGAAACAGTATTTAATGATTCCAGGACCCACATCGGTTCCGGAAAGAATTGTCAGGGCTATGTCAAGAGAAATGATAAATCACCGAGGTTCTGAGTTTGTGAATATTCTAAATGAGGTTTCTTTAGGCGTAAAAAAGTGCATGAAGACCGACAATGATCTTTATATCATTCCTTCTTCCGGAACCGGAGGTATGGAGGCAGCAGTTGTGAACATTCTTTCTCCGGGAGATCCAGTTCTTGTTATTAATATAGGAGCTTTCGGTTCGCGATTTGTCAAAATTTTAAAAGCCTACGGCGCAGATGTGGATGAGTTGAAATTTGAAAGAGGTGTCCGCGCCGTTCCCGAAGATCTTGATAAAAAACTTGGCGAAAAGAATTATATTGCGGTTTTTCTCCAGCATAATGAAACTTCCACAGGAGTGCTCAATGATGTTAAGAAATTATCCGAGATTATACACGCGCACGGATCTCTGGTTGTAGTTGATGCTGTAAGCGGTCTGTTGACCGCGGATCTCAGAACCGACGAATGGGGCTTGGATGTGGTGGTCGCTGCCTCTCAGAAAGCATTTATGCTGCCTCCAGGTTTGTCTTTCGTTAGTTTTTCCTACAAAGCGTGGGAATGTTACGAAAAAGCGAAAATGCCGAAATTTTACTGGGATTTCAAATTTATGAAAAAATTCGCGGAAAAGGGGCAGAATCCATTTACTCCTCCGGTTTCTTTATATTACGGGCTTTTGGAATCGTTGAAAATGATACAGGAGGAAGGTCTTGAGAATGTATTTGAAAGACACAGAAAGCTCAAAGATATGACGCGTACCGGATTGAAGAATATGAATCTTAAACTACTTGCTTGCGATGAAGCAGCATCAAATGCCGTTACTGCTGTTTTTCCGCCGGACGGTATGGATGCGGACATGCTTAGAAAAAACATAAAAGAAAAATTTGGAGTGATGCTTGCAGGCGGGCAGGAAGAGCTTAAGGGGAAAATATTTAGGATAGGGCATCTGGGGTATTGTTGTGAAGCGGATGTGGTGGTAACGTTAAATTCCATTAAAGAATGTTTGAGATAAAAAGTGAGCATAATAAGCATTGAAAATCTTACAAAGGTGTATAAAAAGAAAAAGTTGTTGGGTTCCGATAAGTTTACTGCGTTGAATAATCTCAGTTTTGAGGTTAGATACGGCGAAATATTCGGGTACTTGGGCCCAAACGGTTCTGGAAAAACTACGACTATAAAGTTATTGTTGGGTCTGCTTTTTCCCACATCAGGCCGCTGTCGCATTTTTGATGTGTCTGTTCCGTCCCGTTCTGTATCCGGCAGAATCGGTTATATATCTGAAATGCCGTATTTCCATAAATATCTTACAACCGCGGAAATTCTGGAATTATACGGGAACCTTTCTTCAATTCCCGGGAATCTCATCGAATATAACATAAAAAGAGTTTTGGAAGTAGTAAAGATGTCGCGTGTCAGGGATACACGTATCGGAGAATTTTCAAAAGGAATGCTTCAAAGAATAGGAGTGGCTCAGGCACTTTTGCATGATCCAGAGTTGCTTATACTGGACGAACCTTTCACAGGTCTGGATCCGTTAGGTCTTAAAGATATGAGAGAAATAATATTGAATCAAAGGTCCTCGGGTAAAACCGTGTTCTTTTCGTCTCATATTATATCTGAGGCTGAAAAAATTTGCGACAGAGTGGGAATATTGCATAACGGCCGGCTGCTTCGCATAGTTGAAATAAAAAGTATTACGCCTGGAACGCTCGAAGATATTTTTGTGGATACTATACGATCTTCGGAAAACGGAGGCAGGCAGGGGTAAGCAGATTTATCAAATAATGACATTATGAAAAAGATATGGGCTATTTGCCGTTATACTATTAAGGAAAACATAAGGCATAAAATATTTTATGTGATACTGCTTTTCGCCGCTATTACAGTGGGAATAAATCTTCTTTTCGGATTTATGGCAGGCGACGAACAGATACGATTGCTTTTTGATTTTGGTCTCGGGGCAATAGAGATATTCGGACTGGTGGTCGCGATCTTCGTGTCTTCCGGTTTAATTATTGAAGAAACGGAATCAAAAACCGTTTATTTAATTCTTTCCAGGCCTGTCAAAAGAATAGAATATATCTTTGGCCGTTATCTGGGAATGATACTTACAGTAATAGCCGGTCTTCTTATTATGGCTGCCGTGCATGTGTCGGTTCTATTTTCCGTATCATGGCCCGGAAGTTTTCATTATGTTCTGGCATTGGCAGGTATAGGCATGAAAATAATTCTTGTTTCAGCCATAGCTTTATTTTTCTCTTTGTTTTCTACGTCGGTAGTTACCGCCGTGGTGTTTACCATTTTCTTTTGGATCTTGGGGCATTTCGGCACAGAATTAAGATATTTATCTTCGAAAATAAGCAATATTTTTGTTAAAGCCGTTTTAAAGCTGTTTTTTTACATAATGCCTAATTTTCAATACGCTAATTTTCGCGATTTCGCCTATGCGGCTGATGCATCTTTGATTTTACCGGTTGCATACACATTTTTTTACTCTTTGATATGCATTTGTCTTTCGTCTTTATTGTTTTCCAAAAAAGAATTTTAATAGTGTTGATATGATGAAATGTTCGATATTATATCCTTTTGACACAGGCCTTGAACTCGATTTCAAACCGGAACCGGGATTTTCCGTTTATAAAACTATGAGAAAATGTTCCGCCGGCAAAGCGGTTTTGTTTAATACGGACTTCGGTTTCGCGGATATGGATGTGCGCATTTACAAATTCGGCTGCGGTTTGCTTACGTTGTCTTTTGCCGTGGATGACAATCTTCAGGGGCTGGTGAACATATCCTGCCTTTCTTCCCATATAACGATAGACGATTTGGGTATTACGGAGTACTGTAAAAAAGTTTCCGAAGATATAACGAAAGAGGCGGAATCTTTCTCGAATCACAAATATGAAACTAAACTTTCGGATTCTGAATTTTTCCCTGTTTTTACCGCCGCGAAGTTGGATGTTTCTCCGGATTCTTTTATCAAGAAAAATTTAAGAATATTATACGGTATTATTTCGTCGGATTCCGATTATGAAAAATTTTCCGAATTTATTTTACGGCAGGATATGCTTATAAATTACGGATACTACGAGGACGAGATTATTCTTATTAAACGGTTCGGTGCGTTTATTGCCTCCGAGGAAGCGGATATAATTACAGATGTTATAAAACTTGTAATCGCGAGATGGTGGCTGCTGCGTTCATACGACTATGCGCTGGAAACTGAATTGGACGACGCGCAAAAATATCTTTCAAAAATACCTTCAGGCATAAGAATACTCGGCAGTTTTGTTCATTATAACAGGTTTAGCAGGGATTCATTAGATTTCAGCAGGGAGAATCTGGAAATAATATCAAGCGTGCATTCAAGCGTGAGAGAGATAGATTCCGACTGGCATTTGAGCATGCTTTACAAAAATATAGGTAAAATTTTCAATACTGAAGAGCTTTATAAATGGGTGGAGACGAAGATAACGCGCATAGAAGATTCATATGACAATGCCAGGGATTTTTTGTCCACGAATTTTTTTATATTGTTGGACGTTATATTCTTCCTTTCTCTGGCATGGAGCATATTTGACACCCTGCTTTTGTGGAAAATATCAGTAAAATAAATTTTTAGGAGGACAAACAAGGATGTCTCAGATTATTCAAGTGTACAGATTCCTGGCCAAGGGCGGTCCCACTATGATACCGATAGCCGGCTGTTCCATAGTTGCGGTCGCGATAATAGCTCAAAAGATTCTGTTGTTTTATAAAATGCGGTTTATGTCTGAAGAAACGATTACTGCAATTAAAAACGCGATTAATTCAGGAGATGTAGATTCTGCTTCGAAGAGCGCTGAAAAAAGCGGAACCTTTCTGGGGGATGTTCTTGCGGTGTGTTTAAAAAAAACTTGCGGCGCAGCAATAAAGGAGGCGGTTGACAGAGCCATATCCAAACGCGTGAATTCTTTGGAAAGATATTTGTCCACATTGGGCACTATAGTGGTTATAGCGCCTTTTCTCGGTCTCTTGGGCACAGTAACCGGGATAATGAGAGCCTTTCATGATATGAGTAAATATAACGTGAACAATCCCTTTGTCATCTATTCAGGTCTTTACGAAGCGCTCTTGACCACTGCTTCTGGATTGGTTATAGCCATACCGTCGGTGGTTTTTTACAATTATTTTTTAAAGAAGATTTACAGAACGGCATCTGATGTGGAGTATAACGCCCTTGAAATTTTAAGCCCTCTTATACATAGGTAATTTTATGTCATGGAAAACAGGAAGGAACAGATTGATGACGGATATAAATATCACTTCTCTTACAGATGTGCTTACTGCGATTCTTGCGATATTTATGATAACCACTCCTTTCCTTATACAATCTGGTATTCCCGTTAAACTGCCACAAACTGAGACTTTGGAAAACATAAATGATAAAGACAGTGTAACAATAGTAGTCACAAAAGACAATCGTATTTTAGTCAATAATGCGAAGATGACGGAGAAAGAATTAAAAAGGATGTTGAAAAATAAACTGCTTAACAATCCTGATATGTTTGCCGTAATAAAAGCAGATGAAACCGCGTATCACGGTTGGGTCGTGGAAGTTATAGACGCTGTGAAATCAGCAGGGATTTCACGCATGGCAATAGCAACAGAATTAAAGGATAAGAAAAATTAAAAATGTCGCCTATACCTATACTTAAACTGAGAGTAAAATATTCCAGGAGTTTCTCCGTTTCGGCTCTTTCGCATATAGAAGCCGTCAACATAATAAGAAATTGCGTGATTAAATCTGGATTGCCCGTGTGCGCATCTGGCGCAGCTAGAAAAAAATTGCGTGTATCTTTCGGTCCTCCTCTGCCTGTGGGGTATGCTTCGTATTGCGAGCTTTTTGATATGGAAATGGAAAAAAGAGTTGATTCAGAAGCTTCTAAAACCGCGCTTTCAGAAAGTTGTCCCGAGGGGTTTAAAATAATGTCCGTTGCCGTAGTGCCGGTTATTTCATTGCCTGTTGACTCAGCCGCAAATCTATCAAAGTATGTCGTTGAGCATTTACCGGTCAGAAACGGATACGAAGAGGAGTTAAAACGTTTTTTTGAATTGAAAGAATTTTTGATAGAAAGGATCACGGACAAAAACAGAAAGATTATGGACGCGCGGCCTCTTGTGGCGGCAATGAAGTATAACAATAACGCAGTTGAAATTATGCTGCGGTTCGGTCCCGGAAGGACAGTTAAACCGGATATCGTTTTACAAAAGTTGTTTAATTTAAGCGACAAGGAAAAGCAGGATTTAAGGATTACAAGAATGTCATTTTATCGGGAACATGAAGGCGGTCAGAGAATTGAACTTTAATTGTTTCGGCCAGATATTAGATTGCCCAGGTAAATTTGCGTAATTAATAGCTAAAGGATAATAATTTTATGAAAGAAATATTTGCTAATTGTACTGAAGATGAAAGAAGGGTTGCTATAATTGAAGACGGACGTCTCACGGATTTTTTTGTTGAACGTTTTGCCGAAGAAAACGTGGTGGGCAATATTTATAAAGGTAAAGTCACATCCATTTTAAACGGACTTCAGGCTGTATTTGTCAATATAGGACTTTCCAAAAACGGTTATCTGCCTATTGACGAATTGGTAGCTGCGAAAGCTGATGTGACTAACGGGAAGCATCTTATTGTTCAGATCGATAAAGCTCCCTTGGGAACTAAAGGAGCCAAACTTACCCAGAATATATCTTTGCCCGGCAGATATCTTGTTTATATGCCGGGTTCTGAACATATAGGAGTTTCGAAACATATAACGGATAAAAACGAAAGACTCCGGCTTAAATCCATTTTGGAATCGCTGAAGGAAAAGGGAGACGGTTTTATTGTCCGCAGTGAAGGCGCGGGAAAAGATAAAGCATGTTTCAAGAAAGAAATACGGTATTTTCGAAATCTTTACATGAATATCAAGAAAAAATTCAACAAAAATCAAAGTATATCGTTACTGCACAGGGATCTGGGTTTGATATTTAAAACAGTTCGAGATCATTTGACGGATGATGTCAATATTCTTATGATAGATTCTCCCGAAGAATACCATGCCACTCTGGAATTTGTAGATGTGATATTGCCTAAATTTAAAAACAAAATACGTCTTTACAAAGGCAAGACGCCGATTTTTGACATGTATAAAATAGAAAGCCAGATAGAAAATATAAGGAAACAGAAAATAGGTCTTCCCTCTGGTGGTTATCTTATAATACAGGAAGCAGAATCTCTTTGCGCCATAGACGTTAATTCCGGTAAATTTACCAAAGCGGGATCTATGGATGAGATTATTTTCAGAACAAATATGGAAGCCGTAAAAGAAGTTGCTTTGCAGTTGAGATTGAGAAATATCGGAGGGATAATAGTTATAGATATTATAGATATGAAACGTCAATCAGACCGCAACAAAGTGTACAGATATTTTTCCGAGATCGTAAAAAGCGATAAAGCTAAAATCGAAATACTTCCCATTACAAAACTCGGCCTTATAGAAATGACAAGACAGAGAAAATTCGAAAGCATAGGAAATTTTCTGACGGAACCTTGTCCTTATTGTTGCGGCAGCGGGAATGTTCTTTCAAGACAGACCATGGCATTAAAAATAAAAAAAGAAGTGCTGAAATTAGTGACCAGGACCGGCGAACACCCGGTAATGATTACTGTAAATCCGGAAGTGTGCGAGCAATTTGACGAAAAATTCAGAAAGAATCTGGAAACTAAAATTCACAGAAAGATTGTAATAACAAGCGATTCCGGCATACATCGCGAAGATTATAGAATATCTATAGGAAGCTGATATCGAGAAAAAATGACGCCTGAGACAAAAAGAAAATTATCGCATTGGTTTATACTGCTTGTCCCTTTTTTTTATATTGTTGCGTTGGAAAGGGATACAGTCCTTTTTGCCGTCGGAATCAGTATTGTTATAATTTCTATTTTCGAAATCGCCAGGCAAAAGAGCAATGCCCTGAACGGAAAATTATTAAAGCTTTTTGACGGCATATACAGAAAAGAAGAAATAAATAAAACCTCCACACTGATATATACATTGAGCGGAATATTTTTTGCGGTATTCTTTTTCGAGAAACACATAGCAGTCCTTTCCATATTATTTCTTACATTCGGCGACGGATTCGCCGCGCTTGCCGGCGAGAGATGGGGCAAACACAAAATCTTCAAAGGCACGAAGAAAACCGTTGAGGGAAGTATAGCTAATCTGTCATCATGTTTAATCGTCGGTTTTTTATATTCCGGATTTTACGAAATAGGATATTTGAAAATTATCGTAGCGTCGCTTGCGGTAACAATAGTTGAGGTTATACCCAAAACCAAGGATAATATAATAATACCGGTGGTTGCCGGTTTGTTGATGACTGTTATATGACGAAACCCGGAAAATTAAGAATCTGTATGCTTATCGCGAGATTTCATCCGATTTCAGGAGGAACCGAGATACAGGCGCGTCGTCTTGCCTTGCGATTACTTTTTTTATGTGAAGAGGTTTTTATTGTAACTGCCAGGATCAACGGTTTGCCGAAATTCGAAGATACTGACGGGCTCAAAGTTTACAGGACTGCTGCCTTTGGAAGTGGAATAATATCTTCTTTTGTGTTTTTTATTTCTTCTTTTATTTTTTTATTGCGTCGCAGGAAAACCTACGATATCATACACGTTCATCTGGTTTCCGGACATGCCTTATCAGCTATATTGCTGAAATTATTTTTCGGTAAAAAGATACTTGTCAAATTTGGAGGAGCGAGGAGCACTGGAGATATAGGAACTTCTCTATCAAGGCCTTTAGGCAGATTGAAACTGTTTATAGTGCGCCGTTTTTTCAACGCTTTTGCGGCGCCGAGCAGGGAAGTGTACGATGAAATAATTTCTTTCGGTTTTAATAAAAATAAAATAAGTATTATTCCGAATGGAGTGGACACCGACTTGTTCCGCCCTGTATCGTGTCCTGAAAAATCCTCAATAAGAAAAGTATTGAATCTTGAAGAAAAAGATTTTGTGTGCGTTTATACA
>MWCF01000059.1 GCA_002069855.1 Elusimicrobia bacterium ADurb.Bin231
GACTGGCTCAAAAAAAGATTGCAACTTTTGGGCTGACGGAGCGGAAAAAACTCATTGACAAAAGCAGATGCGGCTACGTTGAGGCAAAAATAGGCGGGTAGATATTTTGGTTTTTATCATAATTGGACAATTATCTTACGACGGAATATAAGGGCAGGATTCTGTAAATGTCGGTTGATGTCGCATTTTATATTTTAAAAGAAAGGTTTTCTTCAACCCGGAACAAAGATGATATTTTAGCAATCAATAGGCAGGTCCCTTCTGATTAAGCAAATAAGTTCTATTGTTTTAAAATATTTATCTGGCGAATAAAAAACAAAATATTATGAGAATACTTGTTTCCAACGACGACGGTTTGTCGGGCGGAGGACTAATACCTCTGATAAATATACTTGGAACTATGGGAGAAGTTTATGCTGTTGTACCGGATGCTGAAAAGAGCGCGTCAAGCCATTCCATAACTCTTCATAAACCGATCCGCTTGATAAAAAAAGAAGAAAATATATATACTGTCACAGGTACTCCATCGGATTGTGTAAGGTTTGGAATAATGGGGATAATGAAATATAAGCTTGACCTTGTGGTTTCCGGCATAAACGACGGTCCCAATCTCGGAGAGGATTGTATTTATTCCGGCACTGTGGCCGCGGCCCGCGAGGGCGCAATGATGGGCTACAGGTCTATGGCTGTTTCTCTTGTGTCCGGGAATGGAAGACATTTTGACATTGCGGCGAAAATGACGCTCGAAATTATAAAAATTTTTGAAAAGATATCAATTCCTCAAAAATCTTTTTTGAATTTGAATATTCCGGATACTACAAAAATCAAAGGAATCAAAATAACACGCATGGGGCGGAGAATATACGACGAAGATATAGATGAAAGGATAGACCCGCGCGGCGGCAAGTATTACTGGATAGGCGGGGAAAAACTTTCAGGTCACCAGACACCTGGCACGGATATTTATGCGGTGGGCAGGAAATTCGTTTCGGTTACGCCTTTAAAGGTGGATCAGACCGATTATATGTTCCACAAAAAAATTCAACATTCCGTAAAAACCTTCAAAAAATAATTTCTTGATTTTTCGTCTCTGCGGTGGTATAATTTAAAAATATGGAAAAGATACCTGTAACTATTATCGGTGGTGGTGTTATCGGATGCGCAATCGCAAACGAATTGGCGCTTACAATGTCCGGTGTCTTTTTATTTGAGAAAAATCTTTATCTCGGGGATGAACAATCCGGAAGGAATTCCGGAGTAATACATGCCGGTATATACTATGATAAGGAACCTCTGAAGAGTTCTTTGTGCGTGGAAGGCAAAAAATTACTTTATGAATTTTGTGTGTCGCATGATGTGCCGATAGTTAAAACCGGTAAAATTATAGTTGCATGTGATGACAAAGAAGACATAAGAGTAGATAAATATGTGGCCAACGCAGTTCAGCGCGGTCTTTCCGGAATAAAAAAAATAACAGGTGACGAGGTTTCCCGTCTGGAGCCAAATGTGCACGCTGTAAGCGCTCTTTACAGCCCGGGTACCGGGATTTTTGATGTACCTGCGTATCTTGCCGCATTGGCAAAATCAGCATCGTCCCGCGGAGCTGAAATTCTTAAAGAAACCAAAGTTGCGGCAGTCAGACCTTCCGGAGATTCTTTTGTCGTGGATGTCGAATATGGACGAGGAGGCACAGAGACCTTTGAGACGGACATAGTGATCAACGCCGCAGGATTGTATTCCGATGAAATAGCCAATATGATCAATCCTGATAACAAGTATGAAATTTTACCGTTGCGCGGCGAGTATTACAGATTCAATTCATCCCGTAGGCCCGGATTAGAAATGAAAGGTATGAATGTGTATCAGGTGCAGGAACCGTTTTTTGTCGACGGCATTGAACATCTAGGCATAGGCATACATCTTACTCCCACATTTAATATATCGGAAACAGGAAAAAGGGTTATAGGGAAAAATGTGCTTTTAGGTCCCACTTCAATAGTTGTAAAGAATAAAAACGATTATGAAACAGAACGTCAGGGAGCGGAATATTTTGTTGATAAAGTAATAAAATTTTTCCCTGACCTAAAGATTGAAGATTTGGAAATGGATTATGCTGGCAGCAGAGCTAAATTGAAACAAGGAAACGATTTTGTTATTAAAAGGGATGATCGGTATCCTAATGCAGTACATCTTGTGGGTATTGATTCTCCGGGACTTACGTCATCTCTTGCCATAGCAAAATATGTGGGCAAACTGTTAAATGAAAAATCAGGAGCGTGAAATGAAAATTCTTATTACCGGCGGCGCGGGTTTTATCGGTTCAAACCTTGCTTTGGAACTTTCTGAAAAAGGGCATCAAGTAACTGTGCTGGATAATCTTTTTTCCGGCAAAAAAGAGAATCTTAAAGGATTTACAGGGAAGTTTATAGAAGCGGACATAAACGTCATTAATTTGTCGGAAGAATTCGGAGATGCCGAATTTGATGTGATTTCTCACCAGGCGGCGATAACAGACACCACCTTTTCGGATGATAAAGAGATGTTGCGCGCAAATGTCGGAGGATTTCAAAAGGTGCTGGAATTTGCCGCGGGTAAGGACGCCGCAATAGTGTATGCGTCTTCAGCCTCTACTTACGGAAGAGGGAAAAGTCCGATGAAAGAAGAGGATATCCCCAATCCTTTAAATGCCTATGCGGAGTCAAAATCCATTATGGATGTTATGGCTAAACAATCGTCCGCTTCCGGAAAATTGAACATAGTGGGTTTAAGATATTTCAATGTGTATGGTCCGAGAGAATTCTATAAGGGAAATTCTTCGAGCATGATTTATCAACTTTACAAACAGATGAAATCCGGCGCTAATCCGCGGATTTTTAAATACGGGGAGCAGGAACGTGATTTTGTATATGTGAAGGATGTTGTTCAAGCAAATTTATCCGCTATATCTTATGCCCTTAGAAAAAAAAGCGGGATTTTCAATGTGGGTGTAGGCAAGTCCGCGTCATTTAATAAATTAATAGAAGAATTAAACAGGAATATGCGCAGGGAATTAAAACCGAATTATTTCGACAATCCTTACGGATTTTATCAGAATGTTACATGCGCTGATATGAGTTTGACTATGAAAGAACTGGGTTTTCATGCGATCTATGATATTGAAAAAGGCATAAAGGACTATGTCGCGTATCTTGAAGAAAACTGATAAAAAGGAACTGTTAATATGCGAGTTATTGATATTTACAATAAAAGGAAAAAGCCTGTTTTCTCTCTGGAATTTTTCCCGCCCCGCAATGGCGAAACTTTGGATAAAATATTTAGCACTATTGATGAGCTGAAAATTTTTGCGCCGGGATTTGCAAGCGTTACAGGCGGGGCATTGGGAAGCCAGAGGGGCGGCACTATCGCGATAGTAGGGTCAATTAAAAGGAAATACAATATAGAAGGGGTGGTTCATCTTACCTGTGTCAATAAATCCAAACACGACCTGGAAAACCTGCTTATGGAAATAAAATATAATGATATAGAAAATGTTCTTGCTTTACGAGGAGATCCTCCCAGAGACAGCAGCGCGTCAAAAGATTATCTTCCGGATTATAAATACGCTTACCAATTGGTAAAACATATAAATTTAATGAATAATGGCGAATATCTCGGTGAATCCGACGGAATATCTTTCAAAGGAGAACCTGCGGGATTTTGTGTAAGTGTCGCGGCGTATCCTGAGAATCATCCAGAATCTGCGTCCGCGGAAGAAAATATAACGCATTTAAAAATGAAAATAGATGCAGGCGCCGATTATGTTATAACACAGATGTTTTTTGATATTGAGAAATTTTTACGTTTCCGGGATCTTGCGGCGAAAAGAGGAGTAACAATTCCGATTGTTCCCGGATTGATGCCTGTAGAAAAATATAAACAGGTGAATTTTCTTCTTAAGCAGATGGGGATAAGCATACCTTCGAATTTTAGACAGATGCTTGACTCTGCCAGCGATAATCCTGAAAAGGTGAAGGAAATATGCCATAATCATGATTTGAATATGGCTCGCGAACTTATTGCCGCGGGCGTGCCTGGTATACATTTTTTTACGATGAACCGGCCTGAAGGCACGAAGCGGATACTCGAACGGATAACCGATGGTTCTTCTTAATATTTTTTCGTAATGGCGTCTGAATACTAACAACAGAATCATTTTTTATTTGATTTATATGGACTTTTTATTGAGAATATCTATAGTTGGTCTTTGCAAATATAGAATATTTTTTGACGAGTTGCATTCTAATTTGGACCGCTGCCGATATAATAAGTCGTTTTCTTGGGATGAATATTATTATGGAAATATATAGAATATTTGATGTGCATAACCAGTTGTTTATTTGGGTATGCATTTTGATAGCGCTTTTAACGGTATTTATCGTGTTTATTGTAAAAACACGTAAAAGACACAAGAATCTCCTTAAACAGGAACGAAAATTTCTTAAAGAAAAACAGGATGAATTTCTTTTTGACGCTGTGTTAAACGGAAGTTTGATCAAATTGCGATTTTTTCTTGAAGAGGGAATGGATGTGAATGCTAAAAGCAGGGAAGGTGTGTCTCTTTTGCATTCCGCTGCTGAAACAGGGCACATGGCCATAGCATCCTTTCTTATAGAGAAAAAAATAAATATTAACGCGAGAGATAATTCAAATCAGACCCCGCTGCTTAAAGCCAAAAATTTTGATATGATCAAATTGTTGGTTGAGAACGGAGCAAATATCAATGCCGTTGATGCGAAAGGTATGTCTTGTCTTCATTATGCCAGCCAACGCGGCAAAACCGATATTGTTAAATATCTCGTTGGGCACGGCGCTTTGGTTAACATAAAGGATGTTTTAGGCAGGATTCCTCTTCATGAAGCTGCCAGAAATGATTTTACCGAAATAGTCGAATTCCTTGTTTCATGCGGAGCAGACATAAACGCAAAAGACGATCGAGGCCTTACTCCTCTTCATATATCCGCGGAAAACAGAAATTATGATACCGTTAAGTATCTTCTCGAAAACGGTGCGGTCATAAATGCTGTAACAAAAAATAATGAAACGCCTTTGTATCTTACTGAAAACATTAATGGAGACAGTAAAGTGTCAAGGCTGTTGAAAGATAAGGGCGGCGTAAAATGAGCGCCGCAGTTTCATTCGGTAATACGCCGGAACATTTTTTCACAAAAATATTGTCAGGTCCGTCTCTTCTCAAATACATAAAAAAATGCCGCTGGTTTTCCGGGAAAGCAAAAGTTATAAAAAAAATAAATGTCTATGACAGGATATTCATCCCTTGCAATGAAAAAAAATATTGTATTTTTTTGTTTGAGATATTTTATTATAATAGTCCTTCTGAAATTTATTCTCTGCCTGTAACATACGGCAGACGTGCCCCGTCTGAAAAATACCTTATTAAGAAAATTAATTTTTCCGGTTTGGAATATTTTATTTATGACGCGTTAATTGATAAAAAATTCCGTGATTTATGGTTTTCTTTATTTTCTGCCAATGCGCGCGTTATAGGCGAACTCGGAATTATGCATTTTAATTCCCGCATTCGTAAAAAAGAAGTATGCGGGCATACATCCTCCCGTTTATTCGAAGCGGAACAAACAAATAGTTCAATTTTATATGAAAAAAAATATTTTATGAAGTTTTACAGAAAAATTTCTGGGGGTATAACGCCTGAAGCAGGCATACTGAAACATCTGGCCGATAGAACTCGTTTTAGGAAAGTTCCGGAATTCGTCGGATTTTGCGAATATGAAAATTCCTGCGGCGAATCCGCGTCAGTGGCTTTAATGCAGAGATATATTCCCAATAACGGCGCAGCTTGGGGATATATGTTAGAGATGATTGAATCGTTTTTTCGGATTTGCGCCAAAAAATGTGTTTCAAAATCAGATATAGTCGATGCTGGGGCAATCAGATCTTTCGCTGCGCTGCGTTTTAAACAAAAAACATCTCTTCTTGCCAGAAGAACCGCGCAATTTCATCTGGCAATGTACAGTTCCACAGATAAATATTTCGCGCCTGTGACATTTAATTTGTCCGATAGAGAAAGATTTTTCAAGAGCGCAAAAAAAACTTTAATACAAAATTTAAACTTTCTTAAAGAAAATTTGCATAAATTAAAATCCGAAGACCGTATTCTCGGCGCGGAACTGCTGCATCTTCCCTCGGAATTTATTAATGTTTATAAAAATATTTTTGATAAAGGAATTTGTTTCAAAAAGATAATTGCGCACGGTGACTATCATCTCGGGCAGATTTTGACAGACGGGAGTGATTTTTATATCATAGATTTCGAGGGCGAGCCGATGAGAACTGCGGAAGAAAATAGGATGAAAAAACCTGCGTTGCAGGATGTCGCCGGGATGCTTCGTTCCTTCCATTATGCCGGGCATGAGGTTATAAAAAACTTGAAAAATGTTGAAACTAAAATACTTGAAAACATATTCGGGATATGGTACGAAGAAGCGAAAAGGATATTTTTAAATTCCTATATTTCCGCGTCTTCGGGCAAGGATTTTATACCGCATTCCGAAAGTCATTTTCAAGCGCTTCTTGATTGTCTTTTACTGGATAAGGCGGTCTATGAACTCGGCTATGAACTGAATAACAGGCCGGATTGGGTATCTATACCTTTACGGGGGATAAAGGATATACTTTTCAAGAGACAAAATTAGTAATTTTTTATTTCTGAAAGTGTAAAATTTGCTTATGACTCTTGACGCGTTTGAAATTCTTGTGAACGAAGCATATCGATCTCTTCCGGCAAAGATTAAAAAAATTCTTGAAAGAAAAGAAGTAAAAATTCTTGTTCGTGAAAAGGTTCCCGAAGCAGTTATGCAGCATCATCCCGGAAAGATTGTTTTCGGAGTGTTTGCCGGATTGCCTTACGGCAGGGCAGGGATGTACTTGCAGTACGAGCCTACAAGGATTGAAATTTATAAAGAAAGTTTTGAAAAAGTTTTTGTCGGCGAAGAAGAGATTAGGCGCAATGTCGCAAAAACTGTAATGCATGAGGTAGCGCATTATTTAGGATTCAGCGAGAGTTATCTGAAAAAACTGGGATATTAAATGAAAAAGGTAAGATTGCTGCTTTTTGATCTGGACGGTACGCTTGTGGATTCGCGGCTGGATATAGCCAACGGAGTTAATTTTACATTGAAGAAATTGGGTATCCCTGCGCTTGACAATGAAAAGATTTACAGCTTCGTAGGAGACGGCGCATGGGAACTTATGGAACGCTCCATTAACGGAAAATTTATCGATGTATCATTAGCGCTTAAGATATTCAGAGAATATTATGCGGAACATCTTACAGACAATACATATCTATATCCGAATGTCAATGAAATTTTGAATTATTATTCAGATAAACAAAAAGCTGTAGTTACCAATAAATACACATCGTATTCAATATCTATACTAAAAAAATTCGATGCGGCTAAATATTTTGTGAAAATACTCGGCAGCGACAGCGTCGAAAGAATAAAACCCGATCCTATGCCTCTTATGAAAATTATGACTGATTTGAATATAGAACCGTCGGAAACAGTAATGATAGGAGACAGTAAAAACGATATCATAGCGGCCCGCTCCGCAGGAACTATAAGTTGTGCCGTAGGTTACGGGCTCGAAAAAAAAGAAGTTCTTATCAAAGAAAATCCGGATTATTATATTTCGGATTTATCCGAACTAAAAAAATATTTCAATTAAGGCGCGATTTATTCATTAGCGGCTTACTCATTATAAAAATCTATTGTTTTTTTAATAAATATTAGTAAAATTAAATATAACTATGAAAAATTTAACGGATTATGTTCGTGGGAAAGTTGCTTCGGCAAAATCCGCGTCGATTCATCTTGCTTTGGTTTCATCCGCGGATAAAAATAAGGCATTGTATAAAATGGCTGATTCCCTTTTGCTGAATAGGGATAAAATAATAAACGCGAATAAAAAAGATATAGTCTGTGCAGTTAAAAATAAACTTTCCGCGGCTTTGATAGACAGGCTGACATTGACGGAACCGAGAATAGAATCCATGGCTTCGGGATTAAAATATGTGGCGTGTTTGAAAGATCCTGTCGGAGATGTGATTGAACATTATAAAACTTCAAGTGGTCTGCGCATAAAAAGAGTAAGAGTGCCGATAGGTGTCATAGCGATGATTTATGAATCCAGACCTAATGTTACTGCTGACTCTGTGGGGCTGTGCATTAAATCCGGAAACGCGATTGTGCTCCGCGGCGGCAGCGAAGCAATAAATTCTAATAAGATAATTGCAACGATACTGCGCAAATCCGCAAATTCAGCGGGTCTCCCTGAAGGGTGCATACAATTTATTGAAGATACGGACAGGAAAATTGTTTCAGAATTGATAAGACAGCGGCAATTCATTGATTGCATTATTCCACGCGGCGGCGAAGGTTTAATCAATTATATAAGAGACAATTCTTCAATTCCTGTGATATCGCACGGTAAAGGGGTATGCCATACGTACGTGGATATGTACGCAGATCTAAAGAAAGCCGTAGCGATTTGTTTAAACGCCAAAGTTCAAAGGCCAGGAGTCTGTAATGCCATGGAAACGCTGCTTGTTCATAAAAATGCGGCAAAAAAGTTTTTGCCTGCGATGATGAAAGAATTTGAAAAAGAACGCGTTGAAGTGCGCGGTTGCAAACTTACAAAAAAGATATTGAAAAATGTAAAAGAAGCAAGCGCCGCGGATTGGTACGCTGAATATCTTGATTTGATAGTGTCTGTTAAAATTGTTTCGTCTTGCGATGATGCGATAAAACATATACAAAAATACGGTTCGCATCATTCCGACGCTATAGTCACGGAAAATAAAAGAAACGCGGAAAAATTTTTAAAAGGCGTAGATTCCGCAGCAGTTTATCTTAATGCTTCCACAAGATTTACAGACGGCGGAGAATTCGGTATGGGGGCGGAAATAGGCATTTCCACGCAGAAATTTCATGCCCGGGGGCCTATGGGATTGAAAGAACTTACTTCTTATAAATTTATTGTGGAAGGGAAAGGCCAGATCCGCAGATAAAAGAATTTTGATGGATGCCGGCATAAAACCATAATGAAAATAGGTATTTTGGGCGGCAGTTTCGATCCGGTGCATAACGGGCATGTGTCTCTTGCGGAAAAAGCGGTGAAATGCCTCGGGTTGGATTTTTTATATCTTGTTCCGGTTTTTGCTCCTCCGCATAAAAAAAATACGGTGGTTTCTGCTAAAGAAAGAACAAAGATGCTGGAACTTGCTTTTTCAGGAAAGAAAAATATTTTTATTTGCAGATTTGAAATTGACAGCGGAAAGACCGTTTATACATACCAGACCGTTGGATGGTTTAAGAAACAATATCCCGCTGCGGAACTTTTTTTGATTATGGGCTCGGACTCATCAGTTCAATTTAAAAATTGGCGATACCCTGATAGAATAACCAAGTATTGCTGTTTGGCTGTGGCAGGCAGAAAAGGGCACTCTAAAGCGCATGGCGATTTTGTTAGAATTTACGGAGAAATACCGGATGTCTCTTCAACTGCTGTCAGAGCGCTTGTAAAATCCGGCGGCTCATTGCGCGGATTAGTTCCGTTGAAAGTAGAGGAATATATTTATAAAAATGGTTTGTATAAATGAAATAAAAAAATTTCTTAAGAAAAATTTAAGCATGTCCAGGTACAATCATACGGTTAAGGTTACCGCGCTTGCCGAAAAATTAGCCAGAAAGCATGGAATTAAGAAACTAACTGAAATAAAAATTGCCGCATTGTTGCATGATTGCCGCAAAACCCGGCCTGGTGCAGGTGAACATTCTTTTCTTTCCGCCCGCGCAGCCCGCAAAAAATTCGGTATAAAAGACAAAGATATTCTTAATGCAATTAAATATCATACTTTCGGGAATCGCAGGATGAATGATTTTGCTAAAATATTGTATTTAGCAGATATCTCGGAACCTGGCAGAAATTTTCCGGAAGCAGTTCGCATAAGAAGAATGGCATTTAAGAATATTGATTCTGCCATGATATTGGCTTTAACCGCAAAAATAAGATATGTTATGAGTTCCGGTTTTCCGGTCAGTATTGAAAGTGTGATGCTTTACAACAATCTTGTCAATCAAAAGATATGAAAAAAATTATTTTTTTATTTGTTTTTATTCTTGCTGCCAGCATATTTCTTTCGTTTGTAAATCCTTTTACCCGTTCCATTATTTTGGGTAAAAGAATAAATTGTTTGGTAATGGGAGTTGACAGTATTTCTTCAGGCAGACATTCAGACGTTATTTTGATTCTTTCATATAATCCTAAAAAAAGATTTCTTGATGTAATTTCTGTGCCGCGCGACACACGAATCTCATTGCCGGGTTTGTCCATTAGAAAAATAAATCAGATATACGCCTATAAATACAGACAGAGCAAAAACGATAAAGATGCCGCGATATTTTTAAGGGATGAAATGGCTAATATGTTCGGCATGGAAATACCGTATTATTTTCAACTTGATTTTGACGGATTTAAACGGATAATCAACGCTATAGGTGGGGTCAGAGTTAGAGTGGAACAGGTTCCAGATTTAGTTTCTTCCAATACTTTTATTTCTTCCGGCGAAGTTGTGCTTGACGGAGAACTTGCTTTGAGTTATGTGCGGGAAAGAATAGGCGACCGCGCTGATCTGGACAGAATTCTTAAACAGCAGGAATTTTTATGCGAAATGTTTCATAAAGCAGGCACGCATCATATATTGTTCGGGTTACCGGAGATTTTTTCTTTATTAAGAAATTGCGTGAATACAAATCTCGGTTTGTGGGATATTTTGACATCTCTGTACGAGTTTAAAGATTTCAGAATATCAGATATCAGGCTGCAGTCGTTGCCCGGCCGGCCTCGCGGTTATTACTGGTTATTGGATGCTGCCGGAGTGCAAAAGGCGTTTACCCTTGTGCTTGAAGGAGAGGTGCCTGACACCGGACAGATTTATACTTATTCTGATGTCGTGGTGGAAATATTCAACGCCTCGGATATATCCGGCGCGGCTGGCCATATGAGAAAGGTGTTTGTTGAAAAAGGGTTTGATGTGGTAAAGATAGGCGCTTACGGCGCAGGGTCCCATTATAGAAAAACCGTTGTCATAGACCGGCTTGGTCAGCCGGAAAAGGCGCGCAGTGTTGCCGATACTATAGGCACTAAAATAGTCTTGACTAAACTTGATGAAACGCGCGGAGTGGATGTCAGTGTGATAATCGGCGAAGATTTGAAGGAGTTGCGGCAGATATGGTCAAAATAAATTACAGAAATTTGGCAAAAAGAATAGTGTCTATTCTTGAAGAAAAAAAGGGCAAGGACATAATAATGCTTGATGTGAGAAAGGTTTCCGATTCTATGGAGTATCTTATAATAGCGTCCGGCAGTTCAGATGTTCATATCAAGGCTCTTGTAAACACTGTTGAGGAAGAAGCGGGTGTACCGATTTATAAAAAAGAAATATCTTCCAGACCCACTTGGGCCGTACTTGATTACGGTAATGTCATGGTGCATGTGTTTTTAGCTGAGGCAAGACAATTTTTTAGTTTGGAAAAATTATTTTCTGCCGGTAAAATTATTGAGTTATCCGAGAAAAGGACAAAAAAGAATGATAAAAGAAGCAAAAAAGATAATTGACGGGATTTTGAGAACTCTTTATCCGTTGCAAGATATGAAATATGCGGTAGAACTTCCTCCGCCCGCTTTTGACGCGGATGTTTCTACAAATGTCGCGATTTTGCTTGCCGGCAAATTAAAAAAGAGTCCGGCAGATATTGCCAATGAAATCATTCCTTTGCTTAATCGGGAAAAAAATCTTCTTGGCGCGGAATTCCGTTCGGGGTTTATAAATATAAAATTTTCCGATTCTTTTATAGCGGAATCTCTTGCGCAAGCAATTAAGTCCGGGTGTATGGGCAAATCAGAAACATATAAAAACAAAAAAATACTTGTTGAATTTGTTTCTGCCAATCCTACCGGTCCTCTTCATATAGGGCACGGCCGCGGCGCTGTTTACGGGGATTCCCTGTCAAGAATATTTGAGTATCTCGGAGCAACAGTTGAGCGGGAATATTATATAAATAATGTCGGTAACCAGATGGATGTTCTTGCCGAGTCTGTGCGTTCCCGCATTATGGGTTTTCCTCTTCCGGAAAACGGTTATAAAGGCAAATATATAGAGGATATCGCGGATGAAATAAAAAAATTGCCGGATACTATGACTCAAGACATGATAAAAGATTTTACAATAAAAAAAATACTTGGTTGGATAGACAGGGATCTTAAAACTCTGAATATATGTTTTGATTCTTGGTTTGAAGAATCGTCTCTGTATAAAAAGAAAAATGTGGATGCTGTGATAGACCTTCTTGTAAAAAAGGGCTATGCTTACGAGTCGGACGGCGCTATATGGTTTCGTTCCACCGCGTTTTCCGACGATAAAGACAGGGTAATAAAACGCGCCGACGGCAGACATACGTATCTCGCTTCCGATATCGCCTATCATCACGATAAATATAAAAGAGGGTATGATTTGCTTATAAATATATGGGGAGCGGATCATCACGGTTATGTTGAAAGAATGAAAGGCTCTGTTTCTGCCGCGGGCAATGATCCTGAAAAATTGAAAATAATACTGTATCAGTTAGTCAATATAATTAAAGGCGATAAAAAGATTTCTATGTCAACCCGTTCCGGAGAATTTATAACTTTGCGCGAAGTTATTGAAGAAGTTGGCGCCGACGCTGTCAGATTTTTTATGCTCGTTCGCAGTGCGGAAAGTCATTTCGATTTTGATATGGATCTTGCTAAGAAACAAGCGCCGGAAAATCCGGTGTACTATGTGCAATACGCCCATGCCAGGATTTGTTCCATTTTCGGAGAGGCATCTTCCAAAGGCATAAAGGATTTGCCTGCGGGCGTGGCAAGCGGGCTGCTTACGACAAAAGAAGAGAGAAAACTTATTAAAGACGTTATGTTCTTCGGAGATCTGGTTGAATCTGCGGCAAGAGACACAGCGCCTCATTATATAACTAAATATCTTATGGATATATCTGCTGACTTTCATTCATATTATAATAAACACAGGGTGTTGACTGATTCAGATGATTTGTCTGTCGCGCGTTTGCAATTATGCGGCTCAGTAGTAAATGCGATTAAATCAGGACTTTTTCTGCTTGGTATTTCTGCGCCTGAGAGAATGTGATTTATTAAAACATAAAAAAGGGGGATTGTATGCGTATTCGTGGTATATGCGCTGTAGCAATTTTATGTCTGACGTCTGCTATTGTTTCCGCTGAAGTTATCCAGATTGTCGGTGGAAATAAACAACTTGGTTGTGTGGGTCAAAAGGCACAGGAATTGTTATCTGTAAGGACAAGTAGAAAAACCGGTGGGATTGCTTCTAATGTTAAGGTTACATTTAGTATCGCTCAGCAGCCGTCGCAGCCTCTGAAAAAGGGCTCTTCGGGATCTCTTTCCGCGTATGAAGTTTACACTGATACCAATGGCTTGGCATCAGTTGAATTTAATTTCGGTAAACCTAATGCAGGCGATTATGTTATTACTGCTGTCACAAAAGACACTTTGTCGGATCCAATATCTTTTCAATTGATAGCAATGCAGGATAACTGGATGCTTATGGTTCTGTTTGCATTGTTGGGCGGTCTCGGAGTTTTTCTCTTTGGTATGTTTTATTTGAACGACAGCCTGCAAAAAGTTGCCGGGAAAAAATTCAGGAGTTTGTTGATTTCTCTTACGAAAAACCGCATTAAAGGAACTATGACCGGATTGTTGGTTACATTGTTGAATCAATCCTCTTCTGCTACTACTGTTCTTGAAGTGAGTTTAGTAAGCGCCGGTCTTTTGACATTTTATCAATCTATTCCGATTACTATAGGCGCTGAAATAGGTTCTACAGTTACTGCCCAGCTTGTAGCTTTTAAACTTTCGGATTATGCAGCGATAATAGCGGGATTCGGTTTTTTTCTCTCCTTCTTTTCAAAACAAAAAAGGATAAAGAGTATAGGAGATACGATTCTTGGATTCGGAATTCTATTTTTGGGAATGAAACTTATGTCAGACGGTTTAATGCCTCTTAAGAATTATAAACCGTTTCTTTCTCTTATGGAGAATGTAGGGAATCCCTTTATCGGCATAATGGTGGGCTTGATATTTACGCTGGTTGTTCAATCAAGCGGTGCAACAACAGGTATTGTTATTGCTTTGGCTCTTGCAGGCGCAATAACCTTAAAAGAAGCAATACCTATAAACCTCGGCGCAAGTATAGGAACATGCATTACAGCGATTCTTGGTTCTATCGGTGCCGGTCGGGAAGGGAAAAGGGTGGCTGTATTTCATACTCTCGCACAGACAGCGGGTGTTATATTAGTATATCCTTTTCTTACAGTTGTAACCTACAAGGGTGTTCCAAGCTGGATTTATTTTGCAGAATGGTTTACCAGTGCAGTCTTTAACAGTACAGAACTTGCCTGACAGATTGCTATGGCGCATACTCTTGTAGCTGTTTTTAATTCAATATGGCTTCTCATAATGCTTAAATATGCCAATAAATTTATGCTTTGGTTGATGCCTCCTTTACAGGAAGAGAAACCGTTCGGGCCTATTTATATTTCAGAATCATTACTTGATACTCCTGAGATAGCGCTTGCTCAGACGCGCAAGGAAATTGTCAGAGAAAGTGAAATCGCTTTGGAAATGTTCAGGGAGGCCATAACTGTTATAAGCGAAAATAATATTAGACTTTGCGAATCTCTTTGTCTGAAGGATGTGCGTTTGGATACTCTGCATAACGCGGTAGTCCCGTATCTTACTAAACTTGGTCAGGGTACTCTTGACGACGACCAGTCAAAAGAGCAGACATCATTATTGTATGTAACCTCCCAGATAGAAGAAATCGGGGACATAGTTGATAAAAATCTTATGCCTCTTGCAAGGAAAAGGATAGAGAACAATCTAAGATTTTCCAAAGAGGGCTGGAATGATATTGTAAGTTTGCATGGCAGAGTGTTGAATATGCTGGAAAAACTTGTGGATGCGTTTAGGAATAATGACAAAGAATTGGCGCAGTTGGTAGCAAATTCCAAAATAGCCATCGGAGCATATGAAAGCGAATTAAGAAAAAAACATATAGCAAGATTAAATTCCGGTTTGGTTGAAACATTGGAGACATCAAGTATACATCTTGATATAATAGATCAGTTCAAAAGAATCAATTCCCATATCGTGTCTGTTGCGTATATCATTTTAGGAGAGATTTAGAATAATATTTTTGGTGTATCAAAATGATATAATTAAACAGCAAATAAGTGCTTTTTAGGTAATTGGATGTTTGATATTTGCCGGATATTTTTGTATAATAACATTTTTCGTATATAAGAGCAGGTTATATGTGAATGGCTTAATTTGTGAGTGTTGGTTTTTTATTTTTTTTCAAGGATTCAATAAAGGAGGAGTCATATATGTCGGAGAAAAAGTATAAGATAGGAGTTTTGCCGGGCGACGGTGTCGGACCGGAAATCATAGTAGAGGGACTCAAGGTTTTAGATGCTGCGTCCAAAAAAACAGGTGTAAAATACGAACTGATTAATTACGATTTCGGCGGAGATAGATACTTGAAAACCGGGGAAGTGCTTCCTGATTCCGCGATACAGGAATTTAAAAAACTTGACGCCATTTATCTCGGCGCTGTAGGGCATCCGGATGTCAAGGCTGGTATTCTTGAAAAAGAACTTCTCCTTAGAATAAGATTTGAACTGGAACAATATGTGAATTTGAGGCCTGTAGTTCTTTATCCCGGAGTATGGACTCCGATTAAAGATAAAGAGCCGAAGGATATTGATTTTCTCGTGGTCAGAGAGAATACGGAAGGTATTTATTGCGGGATTGGCGGCGCTTTCAAAAAGGGTACAAACGACGAAGTTGCGACCCAGCTTGATGTGAATACCTACAAAGGCGTGGAAAGATGCATAAGATACGCTTTTGAACTTGCCAAAAAGAGAAACAGAAGAAAAAAACTTACGCTTGTGGATAAAGCGAATGTCCTTACATACGCAGGCGGATTGTGGCAGAGGGTTTTTGCCGAAGTCGGAGAAAAATATCAGGATATAGAACAAGACCATGCCTATGTTGACGCCACATGTATGTGGTTTGTCAAAAATCCGGAGTGGTTTGATGTTTTGGTTACGAACAATATTTTCGGCGACATAATCACAGATCTTGGAGCTATGATTCAGGGCGGATTGGGTGCTGCTGCAGGAGGGAATATTAATCCTGAAGGAGTTTCAATGTTTGAGCCGATACACGGTTCCGCGCCGAAATATACCGGGAAAAACGTAATAAATCCGATAGCAACCATAGCAGCAGGAGCTATGATGATGGACGTTTTGGGTGAAGAAGAAACATCATCTCTTATTGATTCTGCGATCCGCAAGGTTTTGTCGTCTGGAAAGATAAAGTCAATGAGCGCCGGCAAAATGGGGTATTCTACCACCGAAGTCGGTGATCTAATAGCGAAGGAAATATAAGGAGCAATTACAAAAGTAAAATTAAAAGCGTAAATTTACAATTTTTCTTTTACAATTTGTAATTGATTTTATTATGGATATTTTCGCCAAATGCAGAAATAATGAAATTGTAAAATTGGTCAACAATCTTCAAGAACACGGAGTTTATCCGTATTTCCATACTATGGAATCCGGGCAGGATCCGGAAGTTGTTGTGGAAGGCCGTAAAATGATAATGATGGGTTCCAATAATTATTTGGGACTCACATCCGATTGGCGCGTAAAAACCGCTACGATAAATGCCGTAAGAAAATATGGCGTAGGTTGCACCGGCTCAAGATTCTTAAACGGCACTATTGATATTCACGAAAAACTTGAAGATGAAATTGCGGATCTTGTAGGCAAAGAAAAGGCGCTGCTTTTTTCTACTGGCATGCAATCGAATTTCGGTTCCATATCCGTTCTTGTAGGTTTGCATGAATACGCCGTGCTTGATGAATATGATCATGCCTCAATAATAGACGGATGCCGACTTTCTTTCGGCAAAGTTCTTAAATTCAAGCATAATGATATGGCTGATCTTGAAAGGGTGCTGAATTTTATAGGACCGGCAAAAGGCAAATTGATAATAGTTGACGGAGTTTACAGTATGGAAGGAGATATAGCTAATCTGCCGGAGATAGTGCGTCTCGCGAAGAAACATGGAGCGCGCGTTATGGTTGATGATGCCCACGGGATAGGCGTGCTCGGTAAAAATGGCGCTGGCACAGTTGCCCATTTCGGCCTTACGGATCAGGTGGATGTTATTATGGGCACCTTTTCCAAATCTCTTGCTTCCACAGGAGGATTTATAGCAGCGGATAAGGACATAATCTTTCATCTCAAGCACCATTCCCGAATATTGATTTTTACGGCAAGCATGTGTCCTCCTAATACTGCTTCAGTGAGAGCTGCATTGGAAATATTGCGTAATGATGAGCGCAGAAGAAAGCATTTGTGGGATAATACTTTTAAGATGAAAAAGGGACTTAACCTGCTCGGTTTTGATACAGGCACTAGCGCTACGCCCATCATCCCTATAATAATAGGCGACGATGAAAAGGCATTCAGGATGTGGAGCATACTTTTTGAAGAAGGGATTTTTTCAACCCCTGTCGTTTCCCCTGCCGCTCCTGTCGGCAGAGCTATTATCAGAGTTAGTCTTATGGCAACACATACGAATGAACATATAGAACGAGCTCTGGAGGCATTTGAAACTGCGGGCAGACAACTCGGGATAATCGACGCGAATCGGCCGTGGATAAAGAGAAATAGATTCAAATATTCAAGCATTTTCAATGTAAAACAAATAAGAGAGTGGACTAAAATTCTTTGGAGATAGTTCCGGCGAGTTCGTTTTTTTATTTAATAAAATCACAAATCAACCGTTTAAGAGGCTGAAGAAGGAAAGGATTATGCAGATAAAAAGATTTACTCTTGAGGATAATCTTAAAGAGTTTATAAAATTTCCGTTTTCATTGTATAAAAATACTCCGTATCAACAATTCTGGGTCCCGCCTCTTATCAGCGACCAGAAAAAACTTTTTTCCAAAAATCATCCTTTTTTTGCCCACGCAAAAGCCGAATTTTTTATCGCTTACGAAAAAGGCAGGCCTGTCGGAAGAATTGCCGCTATAATTGATTATAACCATATTGAATTTCATAATGAAAAATGCGGATTTTTCGGATATTTCGAGTCTATCAACAGCAAGGATGTAGCGATTGCCTTAATTGATGAAGTCAAAAAATATCTTCGGCTTGAAGGTATGTCTGCTGTAAGAGGTCCGTTCAATCCTTCCACAAACGAGGAGGTGGGATTTTTGCTTGAAGGATTTGATTCCCCGCCTTCCATAATGATGCCGTACACTCCCCCGTATTATCTTAATCTAATGGAACGCGCGGGCCTTAAAAAAGTAAAGGACTTGTTCGCGTACATAAGATCTGTAAAAGAACCTCTGCCTGAAAGGATAGGAAGAATTGTAGAGCGCGTTAAGAAAAAAGAGCGGTTGATTTTAAGATGTTTTGATATGAAAAATTTTAAAAAAGAAGTCGAAATTTTTAAAAAAATATATAATTCCGCATGGGAAGCGAACTGGGGTTTTGTTCCCATGACAGACGGTGAAATTGATTATATGGCGAAAACTCTCGGCTCTTTGATAGATTCTCGACTCGCGCATTTTATAGAAGTTGACGGCAATCCCGTAGGAGCCACATTGTGCGTACCCGACTATAATTTTGTCCTTAAACGATTGAACGGCAGTTTGGGCCCGATAGGAATTATCAAATTTCTTTACCTGAAACAAAAAATTAAAAAAGTCCGTCTCATGACGCTTGGTGTAATAAAGGAATACAGGAATCGCGGTCTGGAAGCGGTTCTTTATTATGAAATCTTAAAGGCAACAGGCGCTGCCGGGTATGACTGCGGCGAACTTTCATGGACGCTTGAAGACAATGATCTGATAAATAAGGGTATAGAAGCCATGGGTTGTCGGCTT
>MWCF01000060.1 GCA_002069855.1 Elusimicrobia bacterium ADurb.Bin231
GATAATTATGGGAGCGCATCTTTTGCCAAAGCAAGTTTCCTGTACTGGCCCTCAGCGCCGCAGCACACAGGCGGCACAATTTCAGGCACAGTCAAGGATTATTTGAACAATCCTGTGCTGAATGCCAAAATAGAAATCACCCGGAGCCAGAATCCGGATAGTCCCCAGGATTGTGTAGAAATTGCAACCACCGTTTTCAGCGGACCAGGAGGATTCTACTCTGCAAGCGACCTCCCTGAAGGAACATACAGGGCAATAAGATGTTTGCCGCCTGATGGCTCAGTCCTTGCTATACAATGGGTTGAGAATGTTACAGTAACTGCCGGGCAAACGATTACAAAAGACATCATTCTTCCGCAGGCAGGGACAATCAGCGGTAAAGTTGTTGATGCGAATAACAATCCTTTACAGGGTATAGGATTGCATGTCGAGGCGCCTGAAGGACATTATCGTTTCTGCGGCACAGGCACACAAACAGACAGCAACGGTAATTACACCATATCTTATGCGCCATCAGGTGTGTGGGAACTTAATGTACACCCATTCGAAAATTCTCCATATGCTGAAAAACGAATAAGTAATATTTCAGTATCCGCCGCACAAATAACTACTGTAAATATTACCCTTTCTATCGCGGGGACAATCAAGGGCCAGGTTGTGGATTATAATGCTATTCCGGTACAAGGGGTTAAAATCGAGATATGGAGCCAAAATGCGGAAAATGTGGGAAGAAGCACTTATACCGACTCCGGAGGTAATTATTTTATCAGCGGATTGTTGCCAGGTATATATAACGGGGAGTTTAAGCCGCCTGAAACCAGAACGGATTTAGTCAGGAAACGCATTAACGATATTTATTCAGTTGAAGGCGAAACCTTTACTTTGAATATTACACTACAGGCAGGAGCAATGATTTCCGGCAATATTTCATCTTGGCCTTTAACCGGAACACTGGCTGAAGGGACTACAGGGTATACAATCCTTGCTTTTGATTCCGACATTTCTTTTACACTTGAAAACATCAACAATCTCGACCAATCAGCAGAAACGCGGGTCAATAGCTACGGTGGTTACGAAATAACTGTTCCAAGCGGCACTTATGACCTGTATTTAATGTCTTTTGCAGAAAATCCTTACGATGATTGGGATGCGTGTGCGGCGCATGGTATGACCGGCAATATTTCAGTTACATCCGGAGAAGTAAAATCCGGGATAAACATTACCGGCTCAATAGGAACCGGGTTAATAAGCGGCTCGGTCTCTACTTCCGACGGGGGAGGCATTTCCGGCGGGAAGGACATCAGCGTTTTAATGACGGATGCCAATAATAAATTCGCAGGTATGTCTCAAATAAATATTACCCCTGCTTATCCTAATCAGGGCACATACCGGATAAAAAATTTTGCTGCTGGCAGTTATAATGTCCTTGTCTGCGTACAAGGAACAGGTTATCTGCCGATAAGCGATACTATAAGTATCGGACTCGGGGAAACGATAAAGGACTTTGTAATATCCAAACCAGTAGCAACAGGCGTCATAGCAGGAAAAGTTACAAAAAGCGACGGCACAACCGGTATTTCCGGAGCATTGGTAGAAGCATTAACAGCTGACGGATCACAGCTGATAGTTGCCAGCACAACTACTGATATTGACGGGAATTATTCAATAATTTTGGCAACAGGCAGTTACGATGTGCGGGCAAGTTCATTCTGTTACGAACATAAAACAGTGTACGACTCTGCGGTATTCGACAGTTCTACGACAGTAGTCAATTTCTCTCTATCCCCGGCGCCTTTGAATCCTCCTATGGGGCTATACGGGGCCGCAAAATCTACCGGCTCAATTATGTGGCAGTGGATGGATAATTCCGACAACGAAGATGGATTCTGGGTAAAAACAGTTGACGGTTCGCAGTTGATAGAACTTGAACCGAACACTACATACTGGCTCGAAACAGGACTTTCCCCAAACACTTCTTACGGCAGGTATGTTGAAGCATATAACGGCGTAGGAATCGCATCTGAACCCTATCCTACATATAAACATACTCTTGCCGCTCATCCAAGTAATACGAAGATAACACACCGTTCATCCAACACTATAACAATTGAATGGTCAGCCAACGGAAACCCTGAAGGCACGCAATACAAAGTGTATCACTCAAGAGATGCAGAAATTCCGGAAATGGAACCAATGTCGGATTATGTAATGAGTACAACTTGTGTAGTCGGATTCTATATGCCTCTTGAGCCGTCGACTCTATATTACATTAAAGTTAAGGCGGAAAATGCGGAATATATCCCATCTTGGTTTGATTCGATTGTTTCTACTATGACATTATCCATAGACCAACCCGTACCTGTAATTTATCTTGACGGCGAGGGATTTGATGTCAATACAGGCAGCACAGCATCATGGGGTTCAGGCGCGGATTTCAGTTATACTACTGCCTTCGGCGGCAAAGACATCGAAATATGGAACGGAGGCATAAAAGATCTCGGACCGGTTGATTCCGATTCCGTTATGATATTCGACAACACAGGGTCTGAACCCGGACATATCAGCCCTGTATCCGGGAATATTTACACTTTCCTAAGCGATGACGGCAAAGCAACGAAAATCAAGGTTACAAATGTTTCCGTAGAACCGGATAAGATCGAATTCATTTTTGTTTACGATTACGCGCCTGTATCCCGGACATCCGGCACAATTACCGGCTCTTTGGCGTATACCGGCGAACAGACAGGTGCGTACACAGTAGGGGTATCAACGAGTTATGATTTCACAGGAACAGTTTACGGAACTACAACCGCGCCGGGCAATACGTTTGAGATTACAGGAATACCTATTATCCTTGACAATTATTATGTAATAAGTTTTGTTGATGTAAACGGCAATTCCAAACCGGACAATACAGAGCCGTGGAATGTAAATTATTGGTATACCAATCCTGGACCGCAACGAATATCAGAACCAGTTTCTACAGATATAGGCACATTGTATTTATATGATTTCGGAGAAATAAGCGGCCACGTAACAAATACCAGCACTCAAACCGGAACAGTGCTTATACGCGCTGAAGGGACATATACCACAGATTATAGTGCTGCGTATGAAAAAACAATTACTGCGGATGCAGATACGGGTAATTATACGATATTTGTCGCCACACCAAGCAATCCTTATAAGATAATTGCATGGATTGACGGAAATGCCAACGGCGCGCAAGATCCGGGTGAATATTTTACGGAAACAACTCAACCATTGAACGTTTCAGCGGATTCACCGCTTACAGGAATAAATATAAATATTACAGGGGATAATTATACCTCTCCTATGCCGCCGATATTCTTTGCCGGAGAAAGTGTGTCTTCAGAATCTATTATATGGTCATGGCAGGATGTTTCCGGCAATGAAGACGGATTCAGAGTAAAAACTGATACCAGCGGAACAATCGCTGAACTTGGCTCTTCCACTACATATTATATTGAGACTGGACTTTTGCCGAACACATCATACTCCAGATATGTTGAAGCATACAATATGGCGGGAAGTAGCCGATCGGAAACAGCAAGCAGATTCACACTTGCCAGCATACCGATAAACACCAACATTCTACAAGTAACAAGCAACACGATAACGATAGGATGGTCTGCCAACGGCAACCCGATAAATACCGAATATGAAATACAACGTTCACTCAACAATACCGATTATATGCCGATTATTTCCAATTATACAATGTTTCAATATACGGATACGGATGTTGTCCCTGCCACTACATATTGGTATAAAATATCCGCGACAAACGGAAACGGAATTCCAACGGAATTCGGCACGACAATCTCAACTGCCACCCAGAATGCTGATGCCGGACCGGCGCCGTACATTATAAGCACAATTCCCGCAGATCTGGATACTAATATATCTGTAAATATTCAATATATAGACCTTGTATTTAATACTTATGTGACGCCGGTGGACAATACAGCAATAGGAACACATCTGCGATTAAAAAATGCGGACGATGGAACAGATTATACATCCAGATTGGCATCATTCACATTTCTCGCAGGTGATATGTATCGCATAGAACTTACAAATGTGAATCTTTCAACAGGCACTACTTACATAGTAGAGGTATCGAACTTTGAAAACACAAACGGAATAAAGATGTCGTCGGATTCATTTAAATTCACAACAGAAATAGTCTCTATAAGCACAGGGACAGTTCCTGATGGTCCAACGGAGTTAAAGGCAACGGAAAGAACAACGGAATCCATTAAATGGACATGGAAGGATAATGCTAACAATGAAACAGGCTACCAAATACTTGATTTTAATCTAAAACCGGACACAGGCACAATAAATATGATGCATCCTCCTGTAGTAACAGATTTGCCGGAAAACAGTGTTGAGTGGACTGAAACAGGGTTAATGCCAAATACTAAATATATCCGTTCAGTTGCCGCATATAACGAATTCGGCTCAAGCAATTCAGCAAAGGTATCCGCATATACTTTTGCCAATATGCCGACAAACTTTGTATGTTCAGCAAAAACATTTGAATCGTTAACTCTTGAATGGTATACCAACAACAATCCGGCGAATACCAAATACATACTCAAAAGGTCCACGGACGGCATAAATTACAGTGAATTGTCTATTCCGGACATTATGCCTCCGCTTGATTCCTTTATGGGACTAACAACTTTCATAGATACCGGATTACAGCAGGAAACCACATATTATTATCTGTTGCACGCTGTAAACAATGCTGACGGCAGTAAAACAAACCCCGTAAGATTAACCGTACAAACTTCGGCTTCAAGCAGCAGCGGGCCTATTGCCGGAAAAGTGACGCAATCCAACGGCGAACCTATAACAGGCGTATGGGTACAGTTGTTTACAACTGAAGGCACTACAGAAATTGAAGGAAGATTCACGGAACCCGACGGAAGTTTTGAATTTAAGGATATAGCGGACGGGGTATATATGCTTATGTGCTCATGGTTTGTAAATGATATAGAATCCGTAGTATATAAAACAGGTATCACCGAAAATACGGTTGAAGAAATATTTACTTTGGAGATACAATACCAACTCGCATCGCTTTACGGTAATCTGACAATAGGCACAAGGCCTAATTTTGCCGGCAAGTTTGCCCCAGGTTTGCAGCCGTATGTGGAATTATTGCTGAGGTCAAAAGTCGTAGCAAAGGTGAATACTGATTCTGAAGGCAATTATATGATTCCGAACCTGTTGCCTGGAAAATATGTCATACGCGCGTTCAACGGAATTCAGATGTCTGAACCGCAGGAATGCGATGTTAAAGAAGGCCAGAAACTTGCCATGAATTTCAAATGGTCTCTGGGGCTTGTAAAAGACGATGTGTTCGCGTATCCGAATCCGGCAAGAAACAAGAAAATAACTTTCAGATACAAGGCGATAAACGCAAGCCATAAAACAAGAATAAAGATTTACACAATATCAGGCGAACTTGTAAAGGAAATAAAAGACGAGCAGATCAACAGAACCGCTGCTCCGAAATATGAATTTGAATGGGATTTGAAAAATAACAATAACCGCGAGATTGCCAGCGGAGTTTATATTTACATCGTTGAGATAAAACAGACTGTAGAACCGTATGAAAAGGTAATAATAAAAAAGAAATTCGCGATAATAAAATAACGCGCGGCGCGGCAAACAGCGCTTAAAGATGAAAGATAAATCGCGCAGTATTTTGAGTTAAATTGTAATATATTAAAAGACATAATGTTGGGTATTGCAGATTAAGTTGTAATTATTTCGCAGATAAAAAATATAGGCTTCCGCCTGATTGCGACAGCTGCGAGAATTAAGGAATTCAAGATATTATTTAACGAATAGAATATATATCAATACTAAAGTATGGAGAAAAATTATGAAATTATTAAAATCAATTTGTGAAACATCCGCAACATTGCCGGAACAAAAAAAAGCAGTAACAATACTGCGCTGCCATAGACGGCTTAAACGCATATGGAAAGGATTGTTTTTTATAATTTGTGCAACTATATTAAGCATTTCTTTTTCAATATCCGTATCTTACGCATTAGAGATACTTGATGTTTCAGTCGCAGGGCAAGGAGATATCCCGCGCAAAAATTTTTCCAATTCCGAAAAGATTAACATGCATGTAAAGGTAAGAAATATCCAGCCCGGAGACAGAGTAGAATTCAAATTTGAGATTTACGATCCGTCCGGTGCAAAAAGGTTTTCGCATACAGGCAATTCCATACCCGGGACAACAGGGACAGGCGGGTCTGCGGTAAAAAACATCCCCATATCAAACTTCTTTTCGACATCAGGCAATTACAAACTTGTTGTATTTGCCAACACAGAGGTTAAAGACACATATTTTTCCGTATTCGCGCCGAATTTAACGCTTACATATCCTCCTAACGCAGCAAGAGATCTGACAGACAAACCGTTGACATTCAGATGGGTCGCTTCAGGAGCATCCAAATATCGGATTTATGTTGATGATGATGCAGCATTTTTCAATTGCCTTTTTAAAGATGAAACAATAACCACACAATACACGTATCCGACAGAACCGCGGGACCCGAGACATCAGTTGTCCGGTGGAACAGTTTATTATTGGAAGGTTGAAGGATTATCCCCTGAAGGAAACGTTATTGCCACCACTCTTGTTCCCTTTAATTTCACCATAAAATCAGTTTCAGTGGCTCAAACTGCAAGAGATATAGGGATTACCGATATTTCTGTGGCAAGAAATAACGTTGTTATTTCAATAAAAAACCAGGGCGGAAAACCTGAAACACAAATACCAATTACTCTGTATTTAAACGGTAAATTACAGGGTACGCAAACTGTAAATATTATAGTTCCCGGAGAAACAAAAGAGGTATCTTTCACGCCGAATATTTTCGGGTCTGTAATAGCAATGGCCTCGATAGTATTCCAGGACGATTATTCAAAAAATAATACAGCAAGCAAACAGATTAACATAACAGAACCGGTAAAGGAAAAAGGGAAAATAATGGGCAGTATTATGACATCCGAAGGAAGAAAAATAGAGAACGCCACAGTCCAGTATTACGGAATTGACGGCACAAAAGGTAACGGATTGGTATATAGTAACAAAGGCGGAGAATACAGCATCATAGATCTTATGGCAGGCAAATACACACTTAAAGCATCTGCTCTGGGATTTAACGCATTGGAGCGAATCGTAGAAATAGACGGCAAACGACCTGTAACAAATCTTGATTTCAGGTTAATGCCTGCCACACAGGAAAAACCGATTGTAGCCGCAAACATAACCGGCACCGTAACTGATAAGGCGACAGGAACCGCAATAAACGCTGTTGAGATTGTTCTCAGCATAAAAAATATCGCCACCAACAGGCAGGAAGAAATATTCAAGGCGATATCCGACACAACGGGAAAATATGAATTCCGGAATCTGAGTGCCGGAGATTACATATTACGGTTTACAAAACAAAATTATGAAAAAATTGAAATACCGACAACAATTACTGAAACTTCAGGTAGAATAGCAAAGGACTGTCAGATGATTGCGGTTGCCGCACCAAAAGAACCGGAATATACAAAAGCTGAAATATTGGAAAAACTTAAACGGCTGATAAAAGACAGAAAGATACTTGATGAAATTGAAGGTTATGATCTCATTGATATAGAAAGCCAAGCAAACATCAGCGCGTTGATACGGGATATAGAAGCTGGCCGGGCAAAAATAACGTCTGTGGAATTGGAATAAATTTAACGGAGAGTGTTATGAAAAAAGATTTTGTAAAGAGCAAAACTGTAAAAATACTGGCATTTTTATTTTCTCTAATGGCAATGGCAAACTTTTGCAAAGCCGCGCAAAGAGCTGCAATAGTTACAGCTGTGAAAGGCGATGTCCAGATTCTACCTTATCAGTCAGCATCCTGGAAAAATGCGAAAATCGGAGATTTTTTATTCGAAGGAGACACAATAAAGACTTTAAAAAAAGGTCAAGCTGCAATAACATTCACAAACGGCACAGCATTACGATTAAACAAAAACACGGAGTTTACAGTTGAAACATCCGCGAAAATAGAAGACATAGGCACGCAGATAAAAATGAAAATAGGCAAATTATGGTCAAAGGTAAGACCAAAAACAAAATTTTCCATAAATACCCCTGTAGCGATAGTCGCGGTTAGGGGAACGGAATTTGAAACCGATCTTACGTCCGGGAGATTGGATCTGTCTGTGTTCTCTGGAATAGTAAACCTAAAAAACAATCAAGGAGAAGTAAATGTCAATGAAGGACAGAAAACATCCGTAACCGGAGGCAATGCTCCTGAAACGCCTACTCCATTGACGTATACACCCGACTGGCAAGAAGATCTTGAAACTAAAAATTCTTTAAAAATAGAAACGGGCCAGCAGGTATTTGAAGCCGGAGCCGTAAACAACATAAACATAACCGTGCTGGATAAAGACGGAAAAATAGATGAAACATTCTCAGACAAAATCTTTTTGAAAAGCGACATACCGGGAATTATGTTCTCTTCTAATGGAAAGCAATGGGAACAGGATATTAAATTGGAGACCTCAAAGGGAACGGCAACAGTGCAAATCAAGTCCATGAATCCGGGCATATTCAACATAACTGCCACGGCGAATAATACCGAGCCGGGCATAATTAAAGTGGAAGTCGCAAAACCTCAAACCAAAAATATCAAATTAAAAATTGACACGGAAAAAGGCGCGAAAGAAGAGATTCTTTTGAAGTTTAGAAAGAAATAATTGCTATCTGCGTTTTGAATAGTATTGAAAATGTTTCTGGCCGGGACGGGAACGGCGGAAGAAAAAGATCCTGTCATGAATATTATCTTTTTGCAAGATATGCTCTATACGCACTAAAATTTCTTTTTATTTCCCTAATAGTATCTCCGGAAAACTTTTCAGTAAATGCTTTTGCTATCTCTACTGCCACAGCTGATTCCCCTACCACTCCTGCAGCTGGAACAACACATACATCCGAACGAACTGCTTCCGCCTTAACTGATTTTTTTGTTTTCAAGTCAACAGTAGTCAACGGTTTTTTAAGAGACGGGATCGGTTTAACTATACAATCGCAAATAATAGTTTCGCCATTGGATATTCCGCCTTCAATTCCGCCGGCATTGTTTGTTTTTCTTAAATAACCGATTCCCTTTTTGTAATATATTTCATCATGAAATTTTGAACCGGAAAGTTCCGAAGCATTAAATCCAGCACCTATAGCCACTGCCTTAACCGATTGAATCGACATAAGTGCCAATGAAAGCCGCGCGTCGAGTTTGTTGTCCCATTGAGCGTGGCTGCCCAATCCCACAGGCGCTCCAGACACAACCACGACAAACCTGCCGCCCAATGTATTGCCATCCGCTTGAGCTTTTTCAATCATTTTAATCATATTCTTTTCCGCTGCGGAATCAAGACATCTTACAGGAGATTGTTCAGACGCTGATATTATTTTATCAATATCAATATTGACATTGCGCGCTTTTATTCCGCCTATTTCCTTAACATATGAAGTAATCCTAATGCCGAATTCCGAAAGAAATTTTTTACATACGCTGCCTACAGCCACACGCGCGGCAGTCTCTCTCGCAGAAGCCCTTTCAAGTATATCCCGTATCTCTTCGCTGTCATATTTAAGGTATCCTGCAAGGTCAGCATGTCCTGGACGAGCGCTTGGCATAATGAATCTTTTATCGAATTTCATCTTTTCAAGGCACATAACTTCAGACCAGTTTTGCCAATCGCGATTCTTTATCAATATCGTTATAGGAGACGCTATTGTTCTGCCCTGTCTGACACCGGACACAATCTCGGCAATATCGTTTTCTATGGAAGCCGCTCTTTCTCCTCTGCCATATCCTTTGCGTCTCCTTGAGAGTTCGAGATTAATGTCTTTTTCACTTATTTTAAGACCGTACGGCATTCCGTCTATAATAGCTGCAAGACACCTGCCATGAGATTCACCTGATGTAAGAAATCGTATCATTTAAGTTCCTCCCTGATAATTTTTACCATAAAACTTACAGGTGGTTTTATGCCTGTCCATATTTCAAATGATTTTGCGCCCTGCAAAGCCAGCATTTCCAGCCCATTGATATACGAGGCATTTTTATCGGAAGCGTATTTCGAAAGAAGTGTTTTTCTGTTATAAACCGCATCAAAAATAAAACAACCCGGTCTTATTGCCTTTTTATTAAAGGGAGAACCGTCCCCCTTTTTCATTCCTATAGGAGTGGCATTAATAAGCATATCGCATTCCGCAGCGACAACATCAATATTACCGGAATCAACCACAAATATGTTTGACAAAGAACCGCTGCGTTTGCGAAGTTCTTTTGATTTTGCAGGTTCCACATCAGATATGTAAATAGTTTTAATTCCGGAATCCAGCAAGGCAAACAACATTGCCTTTGCCGCGCCCCCGCATCCGAGCATAAAAGCAGTTTTTCTTTTAATACTAAAATGTTTTTCAACTGATTCCAAAAATCCGTAATAATCCGTGTTAAAACCAGTAAGCATGCCGTTCTTATTCAAAACAGTGTTTACCGCGCCGATACGTTTTGCCTCTTCTGAAACCGAATCCAGATATCTTATTATTTTTTCCTTGTGCGGAACGGTAACATTTACGCCTTTTATACCTAAAGTTCTTATTGACTGGACTGCCTGACAAATCTCTTTGGGATGAACAAGAAAAGGCAGATAAACATAATCCAATCTGAGTTTTTGAAAAACGGAATTATGCATAACCGGAGAAAGAGAGTGTTCCACCGGACAGCCGAATATTCCAAGTAATTTTGTTTTGCCTGTAATCATTTATTCTCCAGCCACAGATAAATTTTTTATCAACAACGCCGGGCAGCCGATGCTGCCGTAAAATTTTACTTCTCTGCCTACACCAGAGACATTTTCAAAAAAGTTCAGCACATTGCCGGCAATTGTTATTCCATGAACAGGATATTTAATGCAGCCGGATTCCACAAAAAAACCGTTCGCCCCGACTGAAAATTCTCCCGACACAGGATCCGCATTATGCATGCCGAGAGTTTCTGTAATATATATGCCTGTGCCCATATTTTTCAACAAGCCGTCAAAATCTGAAGCGCCTGAAGAGAAATAAATATTTGTAGCAGAAGGCACTGAAAAACCTGAATACCCTCTTGAAGCATTGCCTGTGGATTTCCTTTTATCTCTGGCAGCGGTATATCTGTCGTAAAGATATGTTTTAAGAATACCTTTTTCTATCAGCGGATTTCTGCGCGTGGGAGTGCCCTCGTCATCGAAAGAAGCGGTAGAAACACCGTTTTTCAATGTCCCGTCATCGGTAAGAGTTATCAAATCCGAGCATACTTTTTGTCCTATTTTACCGGCAAGCAGAGAAACATTTTTTTGGACAGAATACGCTGAAAATGACGGAACAAGCAACATCAAAAAATCACAACTGACTGCTGGATCCAATATCACATCATATCGTCCGGTTTTTACCAGTTTAGCGCCCAAAAGCCCTACAGCGTTTTTAACCGCCATGGATGTCGTCAGTTCAATATCTATATCCGACGCTATTCTTTTTACCGCATATTCGCCGCCTGTCTGCGTATCTCCTAAATATTCCGCGACAAGAGAAATTCCGAAAGAAAACGCAGTGCCGCGGGCTGAAAGGCAGATATCATTTGAATTAACGAGACAGGTTTCTCCGTATGTTTCAGAATAATGCGCATCAAGCACAGATTTTATTTTTTTATCAGCCAGAACTGATTTTTCCGTTTCTTGGAGAGTTTTTATGTGCTCTTGAACTGATTTTTTCCCGAAAACATCATCACAAACATCAAGAGAAGAATCCGTGATTTCAGGAGAGGCAATAGAATAAAATGGATCCGGCTCAATAAGTTCGATATTCCGGATGGCGGAATCAACGAGATTCTTTATAGAAGAATCGCTAAAATCGCTGGTATATGCGCAACCTTGCCGGCAGGATTTTATTAACTTTATTCCAACGC
Source organism: Elusimicrobia bacterium ADurb.Bin231 (assembly GCA_002069855.1). Lineage (GTDB taxonomy): Bacteria > Elusimicrobiota > UBA8919 > UBA8919 > MWCF01 > MWCF01. The sequence goes on from MWCF01000060.1 coordinate 12,060, forward strand.
CCGTAGAACTTGACATTCTGTAATCTTCAAGCCTGCGTTCCGACCACACTATTGAAGAGGATTTTACCGATGAAAGAAAAATCTCCACCTGAGAAGATGTCCCAGCCAGATTTTTTGCTTGTAAAAATATTGATTTTGCCTTTTCAAGATTATTCATTTTATAAGTAATTGTATGCCAGCCATATACAACGCAATAATGGAAAGTATAACGAAAATCACCCCTATCTTTTTTCTGTACAATAAAATGTATGCGTCATTAAAAATAAACCTTCTGGCGAAGGAATTTATTTTCATTATAAAATCGGATCTATAAAGATATAAGAATCCAAGGACAAGGAAAATAATACTGCAAATAAGTTTTATAGTATACATATCCTGCTCCTTTTCTTTTTATACACTTAAGTTTCCTGCAGCAAGGATTAATTTCCTCACGGATGTTTTGAGTATTATGCCGGCTACTTCATCACTTTCTATTTTCAAACACCTGTCAATTGCAGTATATTTTGTTATTTTATAAAATATATGGTAAAAAGTCAATTTTTTTGATAAAATATACATTATGAAAGAAAAAGTTTTTAAGAAACATAGAATCCATCACGGAAAAGCAATAGATTTTTACGTGGATGAAATCATTTTGCCAAACGGAAAAATCGCGCAAAGAGAATATACCCGCCACCCTGGCGCAGTTGCGATAATACCGTTTTTAAACGACTCATCCGACATAGTGCTGGTTAAACAATACCGGTATCCTGTAAAAAAACTGACATACGAGTTGCCGGCCGGGAAACTTGCTATCGGAGAGAATCCGCATGACTGCGCGATAAGAGAATTGGAAGAAGAAACAGGTTATACCGCGCAAAATATACAAAAAATCATATCTTTTAATCCGTCAGCCGCTTTTTCAACGGAAATTCTTCATATATATATCGCAAAAAATCTAAAAAAAACAAAACAGATGCCGGACGAAGACGAATTCATAGAACCGAAAATAATCAACTTTACCAAAGCATTGAATATGATTAAGAACGGCGAAATAATAGATTCAAAAACAATAATAGGACTCTTGTTTTTTAAATGTTTTTTATAACTGCTATTTCGTTGCAATTCGGAAAAAACGGGCACCTTATGCATTCAGACCAGATCTTATGCGGCAATTTGTCTTTATTTATGGTTTTGAATCCCATCTTTTTGAAAAATCCAAGTTTGAATGTCAGAGCAAAAACTCTTTTTATGCCTAGCCATTTGGCATTTAACAGGCATTGTTTCACAAGCATCTGGCCGTAGCCTTTTCTGGCAAATTCCGGAGACACGGCAAGGGCTTTTATTTCCGCAAGGTCTTCCCATGTTATATCCAAAGCACAACAACCTATCACTTTTTTATTTTTTTCCACGACATAAAAATTCTGCAGTTCTTCATACAACTGGTTCAACGATCTCGGCAGCATATCGCCGGCTTTCGCGTAATGGTTTATCAACTCATGTATAACCTGAACATCTTTTATTTTAGCTTTTCTTATCATAATTGTTTCCTTTTAAAAATGCCTTAATATTTAATTCTGCCACAAATTCCTGTTTACCCTTAAAAACATCTTTGATAACTTCCGTAACTATTTCTTTTGAAAATATATTGGTACCGAAAATTAATCTGCCTAACATTACCATATTTGCTGCTCTCACATCTCCAAGTTCTATTGCTATCCCTGTGGCAGGAACTTGTATTGAAGCATCGGGATAACTCTTTACCAGCGACGAATTCACTATAACAAGACCGTTCTTTTTGACTCTCGGCAAATACTTAATAAGCGACTGTTCATTCATTACCAAAAGCACGCTCGGCGAAGAAATTACAGGCGAACCTATTTCTTTGTCGGACACTATCACGGAACAATTGGCAGTTCCTCCGCGCATTTCAGCCCCGTACGACGGATAAAATGTGGTATATTTCCCCGAAGACAAAGCGGAACGCGCTATTATATTTCCCGCAAGCATTATCCCTTGCCCGCCGCTGCCTGCCACAATTATTTCTTCGCGCATTCTTTATATACTCCGAGCGGAAAAGTTTTTGACAAAACTTCGTCTATCCATTTTATAGAATCCATAGGCGTTTTTCCCCAATCTGTCGGACATTGAGACAGAATCTCGACCAGAGAAAATCCCTTTTTTAATATTTGATTCTGAAATGCCTTTTTTATGGCCCTTTTGGCTGCCAGCACATTCTTTGGGCTTGTAACAGAAACCCTTTCCAAATAACAAACCCCTTCAAGAGAAGACAAGAGTTCGCATATTTTCAAAGGGTATCCGTCACGGGAAGAGTTCCTTCCGAAGGGCGTAGTAGTTGTTTTTTGTCCTAACACTGTTGTGGGAGCCATCTGCCCGCCGGTCATACCGTAATTGGCATTATTTATAAAAAAAACTGTGATATTCTCGCCCCTGTTAGCGGCATGAACGATTTCAGCGGTGCCTATTGCCGCGAGATCTCCGTCGCCCTGATAAGTAAAAACTATTTTGTCGGGACAACATCTTTTTATCCCTGTGGCAACAGCCGGAGGTCTTCCATGCGGAGCTTCGGTAACATCAAAATTCCAGTAATCATAAGCAAACACAGCGCAGCCTACAGGAGCTATGCCTATAGTCGTTTCTCGAATGTTCAACTCGTCTATTGATTCCGCTACCAAACGATGAATTATACCATGGCCGCAGCCGGGACAATAGGAAAATATTGTATTTTTAAGCGATTCAGTTTTAAAATATATCTTTTTCATTTAGAACATTGACGCCAATTTTTCTTTTATTTCCGTATCAGTGAAAAGACCGCCGCCTGGATGGCCGATAAATTCCACAGGACATTTCCCGTTTACAGCCAATCTCACGTCTTCCACCATCTGTCCAAGATTCATTTCCGCTACAAGAATTTTTTTGACACATGAGGATACTTCAGAGATTTTATCATACGGAAACGGCCAGAGAGTTATGGGCCTTATAAAACCGGCTTTTATTCCGTCCTCTCTTAATTTTCTTACTGCGGATTTGGCTATTCTTGCTGAAATACCATAGGCTATCACTACTATTGCCGCGTCTTCAGTTAAATACTCCTCATATCTAACCTCATTTTTTTTTATAAGATCATATTTGTTTTTAAGATGATAATTATGCTTTTCAAGAACCCCTTCAGTCATAAATAACGATTTTATTGATCTGGGCTCGCGGCCGAGGCATCCACCGAGACACCATCCGTCGGTAGAAGAACGCGTAATAGGTTCCCGCTTATTATCCTCTATAGAAACAGGTTCCATCATCTGACCGATTATACCATCAGTGAGTATCATAACAGGGTTCCTGTATTTTTCCGACAATTGAAAGGATATATTGGCGAATTCGTACATCTCCCTGACTGAATATGGAGCAAGAACTATCATCCTATAATCGCCGTGGCCGCCGCCTTTGGTTGCCTGGAAATAATCCGCTTGACTGCCGGCAATATTTCCGAGTCCAGGCCCGCCGCGCTGAACATTTACTATCAAACATGGAAGTTCGCAAGCGCAAAGATATGAAATACCCTCCTGCTTTAAGGAAATGCCTGGGGAAGAAGATGAGGTCATAGCTCTCTTTCCGCAAACAGCAGCTCCAAACACCATATTTATTGCTGAAATTTCTGATTCAGCCTGCACAAATACACGATCGAGTTGAACCATCTTGCCTGACATATACGCGGGAACTTCATTTTGGGGTGTTATCGGATAGCCGAAATACGCATCACAACCGGCAGCTATTGCGCCTTCGCACAATGCTATATTGCCCTTCATAAGTATTTTGTTTGATCCCATTTTATCTTTAAAACAAGTGAAATTAACAATTCCGTTATTGAAATCTTTATGAATGAAGTTATGATTTAAAAACCTTGTTTAACTCGAACCTCATTCTTCAACCCGCGGCTTTGCCTTACGGGACACTTCTATCGCAACATCAGGACATACCAGAAAACAAAAACCGCAAGAGGTGCACTTAGATTCATTCTCATAAATCGCATACTGAAACCCGGCAGCATTAACAGTGTTGGACAATTTAAGACATCCCTTTGGACAGACATTTATACACAGTTGACAACCTTTACATCTGTCGGAATCAATCTTTACTTTTTTCATTTGCATTTTTAGTGTTTAATAAGGAAATTTATCTCTTTGATTGGTATTATAATACAATTGATATAAAAATTCAATAGAAAAATGCAATGGGCCGTAAACAACGGGAATTCATATTTTTTTATTTTAAGAACAATACCCGGTACTGCTTAAAAATCCGTATTTTTGTTTGACATATTTGTTTTGAGGAACACAAAAAAATCCTTAGACATATTTAATAATAAATCAATGAAACGATAATCTTATTTTACTTTAAATCCCAAAGATTCCGATTTGACCGGCTTGTCTATAATTATTTTTTGCCCATCTTTCACATCGCAAGACAATATCTTCTTGCTCAATACATCTATTATCTCCCTTTGAATAGTTCTCTTCAAGGGTCTGGCACCGTAAATAGGGTCAAAACCGGTATTGGCAATAAATTCCTTTGCTTTGTCTGTAAGTTCCACGGAAATCTTTCTTTCCATAAGCCGTTTTTTAAGTATTTCCAACTGAATATCAACAATGCTTTTGATATTTTCCATAGTAAGATTGTGAAATACTACTATTTCGTCTATTCTATTTAAAAATTCCGGCCGGAATTTCTGTCTTAGAATAGTCATAAGCTTTTCTTTCATATCCTTTTCCATGAATTCCAATACCTGCGAGGCAATCTCTCCGTAAAGGTCGCTACCAAGATTAGAAGTCATTATTATAATAGTATTTTTGAAATCAATAGTCCTGCCTTGCCCGTCAGTCAATCTGCCGTCGTCAAGAATCTGTAAAAGCAGATTAAAAACATCGGAATGTGCTTTTTCTATTTCATCAAAAAGAATTACTGAATACGGTTTCCGCCTCACTGATTCGGTAAGTTGTCCGCCCTCTTCATATCCAACATATCCCGGAGGAGCTCCGATAAGTCTGGAAACGGTGTGTTTTTCCATATATTCAGACATATCTATGCGCGTAATATTTTTTTCATCGTTGAAAAGAAAATCCGCAAGAGATTTAGCGAGCTCCGTTTTCCCAACCCCTGTAGGACCGAGAAAAATAAATGACCCTGAAGGCCTGTTGACATCAGAAAGTCCGCTGCGCGAGCGACGAATCGCATTTGCTATGGCCGAAATCGCCTCATCCTGCCCCACAACTCTTTTTTTCAAAACTTCCTCTATACGCAGAAGCTTTTGCGTTTCTGTTTCAAGCATTCTTGAAACAGGAATCCCTGTCCATTTGGATACAACTTCCGCGATATCGTCTTCGTCAACTTCTTCTTTAAGCATCTTTACGGTTTTTTGTATATCAATAAGTTTTTTGTTTTCTTCCTCCAGCAGAGATTGGTATTCTCGTATTTTCCCATATCTGAGTTCCGCAACTCTGCCAAGATCCCCCACACGCTCCGCCTGCTGTTCCTCTATTCTGGTTTCTTCTATCTTTTGCTTTAATTGTCTTATACTGGTTATAACTTTCTTTTCTTTATTCCAGTGTTCTTTAAGTTTTTCCAGTTCCTTTTTTAGAACACCGAGTTGTTTATCAACCTCATCTGTTTTTGCTTTTTCTTTCAGTAAGCCCTGTTTTTCTATCTCAAGTTGACGAATTTTTCTTTCCAAATCGTCCAAAGCAGAAGGCATCGAATCTATCTCTATGCGCAGGCGGGATGCTGACTCATCCACAAGGTCTATAGCCTTATCCGGAAGAAAACGATCGGATATGTATCTATTAGAAAGCACGGCTGCGGCAACAAGAGCAGAATCTTTTATCTTCACTCCATGATGAATCTCGTATCTTTCTTTAAGACCCCTTAGAATGGCTATACTGGCCTCCACACTCGGTTGTCCGACTGTAATCGGCTGGAATCTTCTTTCAAGAGCCGCATCCTTTTCTATGTGTTTTCTGTATTCGTCAAGAGTGGTAGCCCCTATGCATCTCAACTCCCCGCGCGCCAACATCGGTTTCATTATATTTGCGGCATCTATCGCGCCCTCAGCAGAACCTGCTCCGACAAGAGTATGTATTTCATCTATAAAAAGTATTATTTCGCCTTCTTTCGCGCTAACCTCTTTCAGAACAGTTTTCAAGCGCTCTTCAAATTCTCCACGGAATTTAGCACCTGCAATAAGCGCTCCCATATCAAGAGAAAGAACCCGTTTGTTTTTTAACATTTCAGGCACATCACCAAAAGCTATTCTCCAAGCCAACCCTTCTGCTATGGCTGTTTTGCCGACACCCGGCTCTCCGATAAGGACAGGATTGTTTTTAGTTCGGCGGGAAAGAACTTGTGTCACACGTCTTATTTCATCATCACGACCTATTACAGGGTCAAGTTTGTCTTTTTTGGCAAGTGCAGTTAAATCTCGCGTGTATTTTTCAAGCGCCTGATATTTATCTTCCGGATTCTGAGTGTCCACTCGTTGATTCCCCCTTATTTCAGCAATATGCCTAAGCAATATTTCCTTTGTCAATCCTGCAGAAGAAAGCAAATTACCCGATTTGCAATTAATCGCAAAAAAAGCAAGTAAAAAATGTTCTGTGGAGATGAACTTGTCTCCGAGAGTTTCAGATTCCTTTTCCGCGGCGGAAAGAACAGATGATAGTTCTCTCGACATATAAATTTTAGTATCACCTTCAATGCGCGGCAGGTTCCTAATTTCTTGCTCTATATTTTTGTTTAGATGCGAAATATCAAAACCGGATTTATCTAATATCTGCGGTACAAGGCCACCCTTTTGTTTAATCACCGCTCCCAAAAGATGAATATCCGTAATCAGCTGATTGTGATTTTTTTCTGCGGATTTTTGAGAATAATCAAGTGCTTCCTGCGCTTTTATGGTAAATTTGTCAGGGTTCATTACACTACCTCACATAGAATAAACTTTTCAATTATTTTACAAAAATTCAGTAGTGAATTCAATGCTATAAACAAAAAGCAATGTAAAGATTATTGTTTGAGTTCTGAAGTACCCAAAAAACACAAAAACAGTCTAAATCAAAAAGGTAACCTGAAATAATACATACAATAAAACAGCAATATATGATTACTGGGTAACTTAGGAACTTAAAATGCGAATTAACGGAAAATCAATAATCAATAAGTATTTTTATAAAAAATACAATTTAATAATATCTGTAAGAAAAAAATTACATATACCAAAAATATAACATTTATCTTTTTACCTTATTATCATTAGTTTGTCTGTTTTCTTTTTGCCGTTCGACTCTATCACATATA
>MWCF01000061.1 GCA_002069855.1 Elusimicrobia bacterium ADurb.Bin231
CATTCTCCTCCTTTTTTTGTTTAATCTTTCTTGACATCTTTTGGCCCTCCTTTTTGATATTTGGATTTTTTTGACAACCCAATTATACCAAAATTTGTGGCCAATTGATGTCAAATTTTAGTTCCTATCGCAAAAAATGGGTTAAATATGGAACAGGCTGGCGGAAAAGAACGGGATGCTATTAAAGCCGGGTTTGATTGGTATGTTGAAAAGATTTCCGCAACAATATTCAAACCGGTAGAAGAGTTTCTGAAAGAAATAGACCGGCTTATCATTGTACCGCATCTTTCGCTGCATTATTTGCCATTTTCCGCTCTTATTAATACCGAAGGCAGGCGTTTAATTGAAAAATATGAAATAGTGAATCTACCTAGTCCACGGCTATTAAAGAAAACGGGAAAAACTGTTACGTTGAGTAAATTAAATGCTTTAATTATTGGAAATCCACTGGGAGACCTAAAATACGCAGGAAAGGAAGCCAGAATTATCTCTAAAATACTGCTGAACTCTAAGCTTCTTTCAGGTAAGAATGCTAATAAAGCCGCTATTTTGAAACTTTTGCCGGATTATTCTATATTACATTTTGCCTGCCACGCCAGAATTGATTATGATAAACCGCTGTTTTCCGGGCTGATTGTTTCAGATGGAAAGGGCTGTAAGGCAAGAATTGAACTAAATGAAATCCTTGAAATCAAAAACAAAGCAGATTTAGTCGTTTTAAGCGGCTGCGAGACCAGCGGCGGCAACATCACTCCCGGCGATGAAATAACCTGTTTCCCGCGAGCTTTTATGTACAGCGGCGCATCATCGCTCCTGGTCTCCTTGTGGGAAATAGATGATAATTCCACCTCGGAATTTATGAAGTATTTCTATACAGAACTTTATGTAAACGGCAAAACAAAATCGGAAGCATTAGAAATGGCGCAACTTCAGATGGTAGAAGCTGGATATTCACCGTATCACTGGTCGGGTTTTCAGTTGGTAGGGACTTAAAAGGAAAATGACCATGAAACTAATATCTTTTAGAAATTTTAAACGAGTTGAAATAGTTTGGTTACGGATAACACAAAAAAATATTTTTGATTCTGATGATAGTAAATGCAAAAAACATATTGATTTATCTAAAATGCCAAAATATCTTAGAGGAATATACAAAAGCTTAATAAGGAAAAACAAAATTCACACATTACAAGAATTTTTAAAATATTTAGAAAAAAAGGAGATGAGAATTATAAAATATATTTAAATAAATACGGACATCTTAAATTCTGTAGTTTTGAAATAGACCCAGAAGAAAAAGAAATAGTTAGATCGCATGGCGTGTATGCATTCTTCGCAAATGGAAGGCCGAAATATATTGGAGAATGTTATAAAGACAATTATAGTAAACGAATTAATGGCTACGGAAAAATAGGTTTTTATCAATGCCTTAAAGGAGGACAATCAACAAGTTGCTTTCAAAATATATAAAATGGGTGAAAAAAAGGGGAATATAAAAATAATACAATTGGAAAAAAAGCTTATAAAAAAACATAATCCGGATTGGAACATTGCGTTAAATTGCGATAAGGAGTGACAGTGAAACGGACGGATAAATATGGTAGAGCCTATAAGGGAAGTCAACTGCAAATGCAAATTTATGCGAATATTGAAGAGCATAAACAATTGTTAGAAATAAGTATTAAAAGAGAACTTAATGTTGAGGGTATTTTTGAATGGATCTCTCCATTAAGTAATTATAAATATAAAGAATATTCGGGTGGCTTTCTTGAATCATTGGGATTAAGACATCTAAAAGAATCTTATAAGGATTTCTGGCCATTAAGAACAGCGCACTGGGATGCATTAGCCAAAATTGATGATGGTACCATTCTTTTATTTGAATCAAAAAGTCATACTGGTGAGTTAAAAAGCAGATGCCGGGCAAATGATAGTAGCATAAACCAAATTAAAAAATCTTTAAAAGGAACATATGACTGGTTGAAAAATGGTCAAAATCAATTTAATGAGCATGCCTGGCTAAATAAGTATTATCAATTTGCTAATCGTCTCGCGCATCTTTATTATTTTAGAGGCCAAAAACATATGAACAATATTTGGCTTGTAAACATATATTTTGAAAATGATTTTTCACTGAATATGAACTCAAATTCAAATAAATATAAAACAGCAGACAGATCGGAATGGGAAAAAGAATTAAATATTATTAAAGAAGAAATGGGCTTAATTAATACGGATATGAGGAAGTACGGATTAATTGAATTATTTTTGAAGAGCAGTGATATTAAAGGTAGGGAAAATCTTCCGCTAAAAAGATAAACTGCTGCCTAAATTTCGGGATGTATAAAAAATTTTAAAGGAGAAAAGCATGATAAGATATAATCGAGTTCCGGACAAACAAATGTTAGATATGTTTAAAGAACAAAGAATCCTTTCGTGTCTTAAAGAAATAAAGGTACCAAATAGATTTGAGGGATTGGTATCTTTTGATATACAATTCCGTAGGAATAATACCATCAACATATATTGTGGTTTAACAAAACTCGCAGATATAAAAATGATATATGATGGTTTTGAAATAACTACTCACCAAACGTATGCTGCACAATCGTGTGCTAAAAAAATAATGCGTATTTGGAAGAACACGGATAATGCTTCTGGCGAGTTCATTCAAGCACTTAATGAATACTTAAATAATGTTGAAGTAAGTGAGCGGTGGTGGAAGAAAGAAGGAAAATTACAGACCCGCTGGTTAAAGCGTTTCGGTACTGATTGGGATGACAGTTTGCCTTGGGCTATTTTTGATCGCGAAGTAGTATTGGGGTATGATTCGGAGATAGATAAGAAGTCAATAAAAGAAAATTTTATAAACAGAATCAAATTAATTATACAAAAAATAGAGCAAAAACATCCAGAATATGGCAGCATAAAGAAGAAAGAACCGAGTGAACTGGATATGATAGGGGTAAGTAAAGAAGGAGATGCCTTGATTTTAATTGAAGCTAAAGAATCAAGGGCACAAGACATGTATTATGCTCCGCTTCAAATTTTATACTATATGTTGGAATGGGAAAATGCATTACGCTCAAATAGCTCTTCAAGCATTTTGGAAGGTATTTCTTCTTTAATTAATGCCAAAAAAGAAACAGGTCTCTTTAAACGAGAAATGCCGAATATAATTATATCGAAAATTCCAAAAATAAAACCGATATTGGCGATAGGAGTCAAGGAATGGAGTGGTGAAATTTATCGGCGTATTAAAGCAACTATAAAAATCATAAATGATGAAGAAAATAATATTTTATCCAATCTTGAAATATGGGAGTATCCCGAGAACGGTAATCCTAAATTAATACCATGAATCTCATCATCCATCGCGGGGCTCAGGAAATTGGGGGAAATTGCATAGAATTGCAATCTAGCAATTCAAGAATATTGCTTGACTACGGGATGCCTTTGCCCAAGAAAGGTGAAAAGAAACAGAAAGACAATGCCAGATTCGTCTTGGATAAGATTGACGGACTTTACGGCGATGCTCCTACCAACCTCAAAGGGATACTAATATCCCACACTCACCAGGACCATTACGGAATGCTTTTCGAAAAACCGGTTAATCCACAAGTGCCGGTTTATATGACACCGATAATGGAAGATATTATTAGAATTACCGGTAAAATGGGCCTTCAAAAAAAAGATCTGGAAGCTACAATAAAACCATTTCAAAAAGGCGTTCCTTTCCAAGTAGGAAATTTTAAAATAACGGCGTATCTTATGGATCATTCTGCGGCTGAAGCGTATGCTTTTATAATAGAAGCGGAGGGTAAAAAGATATTGTATAGCGGTGATTTCCGGGAACACGGCCATAAAAAAAACGCATTCAAATATTTCATGGATACGGATTTTGGCAAAATAGACTTAGCTTTAATAGAAGGCACAATGCTTGGCCGGCAGGACGAAATTGAAAAAACGGAAAAAGATATATTTTATGAAATAAAACATCTGGTTGAGAAATCAAAAGGACCCGCATTTGTGCTCTGTTCCGGGCAAAACATTGATCTTATTACTACTCTCGGAGGAATAGCCGACAAAACCGGAAGATATCTTCTAATAGACGCCTACGTGGGCATATTGTTGGAACGGATAAAAGAGCTTGGGCTAAAAGCGGGTTTTGATGCCAAAATACCTTCAAGTATCAAAAATTATGTAAAAGTAATGCCTCTAAATATAACAAAAAAGGTGGCGAAATTAGGGTATGCCGATGCTTTTGAAAGAGTTATATCGAAAGAAGTTAACTGGTGCTGGATATATAATAATTACATGAAATGTATAGTTCCAATCCGCACAGGTTCGGAACACTGGATCAAGCATTTTCACGGACAACAAGACTCGCTTTTTATCTATTCCATGTGGGATGGATATCTCGAAGAATTAAAGTTCAAGGAAATGACAAACTTATTTAAATGTTATGGAGTAGAAAGAAAAGATATTCATACCTCAGGGCATGCTTTCAAAAGCACCTTGATAAAAGTTATTAAAAATAAAAAACCGGCAATTATCATTCCAATTCATACGGAACATCCCGATAAATATACTGAATTATTTCCTAATGTTACCATCCTCTCAAACGGCGTAAAACACAAAATAAATTAAAAACCTTAAACAAACCGGCTTCCCATTCGTATATTGTATTAGGGAGGCAAATTTAATACTCAAAATCATTGGCTGGATACGTTTTGTCATTATATTAATGGCTATTCTAATTCTATGCCCGTGGTTTGTCGTAATTGCCATTGCTTTAAGCAGTTTGCCGTTCAGTTCAAATAAATAATAACAAAATTCAAATGGGGGGTGTAAATGGAAGGAAATATTGCCAAAATAGATTTTTACACAAAAGGGAGTGAACACCTTGCTGATTATTTTGAACTGGTAAAACTTCTTAAAAATACGCCGGGGCGTAAAAGAACCCAAACAGACGAGGAATCGCCGGCCAAGTTGGAATATAAGACTGAGTTGGAATCGATTAAGGAAATAATAGATATCAAGACCGAAGAGGCATTGTGGAATGATATCCGCCTGCCAATCGAGTTAATGGTTAAAAGGTATAAGCTGGATTTTAACGAACTCCTTATTATTATGATTTGCGCGTACAATAAATATATTGAAAGGCATTCGGAATATATGGATATTAATTCCATTGTCGGCATACTATCCGGTGAAGATTATCTTAAAATGGTTGAATACCGCAAATACTTCCGCTGCGACAGCAGATTATGCAGAAACGGCCTCATAGGAATGGACAGCGGCCGCGGATTTCGCGAAATGTACGCGCTAACCGATAAAGCGTGGCGCTGGCTTTTATGGGAATCTAAGAATTCAGTAAAAAACATAGCGCTAAGTGAAGAAAAAACAATATTTTCGCCAAAACAGATCTATGACAAATTGAATCAATATGTTATCGGACAGGATAACGCCAAAAAAAGGATTTCCGTTGCTATATACCAGCATCATCAGCGTCTGAAAATTAAAGAGGTTACAAATAGAACTTTGGGCAAAAGCAATATACTTCTTATAGGGCCGACCGGAAGCGGTAAAACGCACATATGCCGCACACTCGCGGAAATACTTAATGTCCCGTTTGCGATAGTTGACGCAACCGAGTATACGGAAACGGGTTATGTGGGAAAAAACATCGAGGATATGCTCGAATCTCTTCGCGCAAATGCCGGCGGAAACGCCAAATTAGCCGAAAAAGGCATAATCTATATAGATGAAATAGACAAAATCGCCTGCCGCAATTCAGCGAGAGGTCATAATTCTCAGCGTGATGTAAGCGGGGAATCGGTTCAACAGGAATTATTAAAAATCGTTGAAGGAGCAGCCGGAAAATATGAAATCAATACTGAAACCATACTTTTTATAGCCGGCGGCGCTTTCTCGGGTATTGGAAACATAGTTTCAAAAAGGACAGGTTTAAATGCCGCACGAATAGGATTTATAAGTGATAGCGCCTCGGGCGGCAGCTGCAGCAAGTCAAATAGCCCGCAAAATATATTTAGTCAAATCAATACGGATGACCTTATTGAATTCGGAATGATACCGGAACTGCTCGGAAGATTTCCAGTAGTAATTCCATTATCTATTTTAACACAAAACGAGCTTGTTGAAATTATAATAAAGCCAAAGAATTCGTTATTAAGCCAGTATCAGGAAATGTTTTACGAGAGCGGGCTTACTCTTAATTTGGATGATAACGTGCTTAAAACAATAGCGGACATAGCTGAAAAAAAGAAAATTGGAGCCCGAGGCCTACGGGCTGTTATGGAAGAGATTCTTTCACCTATATTATTTGACAATGCATTTGCACCCATAGAGAAAACCGGTTGCCATAGCAGAAATATTACGATAACGGAACAACATATAAAACATGCGGTACAATTAAATGCATAAGAAGGATAGTAAGTGGGGAGTGGAATGTAGTGAGTGGGCGTGATATCCGAAAGTTGTATCCTACGACGAAACGCGCTACTGCAATCCCAGCCTTTGTACAGTGTATAAAATATTACGGGAACTTGTCTCCGAATTATTCAAATTAACCAAATTATAAACAACATTTACCGACGGCAAAATAATAATCACCGACGAGAACTCGGTGGTTGTTTATTGATAATCGTAATGGTGTAGAACATTCGCGGAACAAATAAAAACAAACCTGATAAGGTAGAATATTTTAAACGAAAAATGATAATTAATAATATCCTTGACATATTGTAGTATATATGCTACAATCTTTAAAAGAGTTATGGACAAGCAAGTTATAATTTACAAAACGAATAATAACAAAGAACCTTTTATCGAGTGGTTGTTATCTTTGAAAGAGAGAATAACTCGCGAGCGGATACAAGCGAGAATCAGAAGGATAGAGCAAGGTAATTTTGGGGATCATAAATATTTTCAGGGAATAATCGAAATTCGTTTACATTTTGGCAAAGGATACAGATTATATTGCGGAGAAGATGGTAATAAAATAGTGGTGTTGCTTATTGGCGGGAACAAAAGCAATCAGGGAAAAGATATAAAAAGAGCGTTAGAATACTGGGAGGACTATCATGCGCAAAAGAAAATTTAGGACATTTGACGAATTCGAGGTTGAATATTATAAAAAGCATCCGGAAGAACTTAAGAGTTATATTGAAGTTGCCCTTGAAGAATTTCAAAAGGATGGCGATGAGAGAGCTTTTCTCGCGGCGATTGCAGTAGCGGCAAAGGTTCGCGGAGGAGTGTCAAAATTATCCAAACAAACAGGATTAAATAGAGAAAATCTTTATCGTTCTTTTTTTAAATCAGATCCCCGTCTTTCAAATTTTGTCAAAATAATCAATTCATTAGGGATTAGTTTAAGGATTGCTTAATTTTTCCATATTTACCAATTTTCTACGAATTTGAAGCGCGGTAAGAGACGCTCGTATCTAAAAAATAGGTTCTAACGGCTTCCTATTGGTTCCATTTTTATTTCCAGAATCCCTATCAGCGCTTGATTATTCTTCAAAACGCCATAAGCAGCTAACAGTGTTTTTTTGCCGCAATAAAACTGCTTGACATTTTTTCGATTTCGCTTATAATTTAATAATAAAGTTTTGCGCAGGAAATGGCGAAGTACTATACAGAAAGCAGCAAGCCGCATATACTTATTATACGGACTGTATAATACATGTTCATCCGCCATAGATAGTAGACACGCGGCGAAAGACACGGCTTATTTGGTATTAATATGACAATGGACACATTGCTACGGAAACATGACATTGATGTCGGCAAGACGTTTGGCATTCTGCTCTTCGCTTGGGCGATTGGTAAAACCTACGATATATTTTTCACTCTTCTTTACCGCGACCGATTGGTGCTAAACATCGGTATCCTTATTCTCATAGTTCTTGCATCCGGAATGTATCGCCATAGCAACAATGCACGCAAGTGGTGTCTTGGTTTGACATGGTTTATCGGTGTAGCTATCATCATCGCAACTATTGTGTCGCCATTCACACATGGGGATAAAATCATAATCGCGGGCAAGGAATTTCCTAATCCGCCCATTTGGAAGAGCATCCTTACAGACATTGCTCTGCTTCCAACCTTCTTGGTAGTTATAAGAGCACTTACATCTGAAAAGGCAAAGGAAGAATTCGGATTATCCGAAAACTGCGCATAGGACAGTTCCCTAAACGTCTGATGCTGGACATTGTACAAAACAATAATAGTGTACGAGAGGACATAGACCGCAAAATATCCTTTACTTCTCAAATATTCAGATAAAAGTTTATGATAGTTTCCGGTTGGTTCAATGATACGACAGCATTCTGAAAAATATTTATTTTCATTATTTACTCTATTTTGCAAGTGAATTTTTGAAAATCTTCCAAGCTGTTATTGAGATGGTGTTTCCTCATGAAAGTATCTAATAAAACTTATGGAGGGTTTATATGCCTAAAGATCCGATTTGCGGAATGAATGTTGACAAATCAACAAACTTGAAACTGACAGGCGGCAATGAGACATATTATTTTTGCGGGAAACACTGCCTTGATAAATTTGCCGCGATAAAAGGGATAAACTGTCAAGAATCCGCAACCTGTTCCTCCTGCTGCAATACGCCTTTGGCAAATGCCAAATGGTATAAAAATAAATTTATTATTACAGCATCTATACTGCTTATCCTTGTAGGCGCATCGTATTTTATTCCGTTACTTGAACCGTTTAGAACGCATTTATGGATGTATTTTAAGGCAATATGGCTGGCAGTGGTCATAGGCATTATTTTAGGCGGAGTAATAGAGCATCTTGTTCCGCGGCAATATGTTTCAAAGATACTTGCAGGTTCAGACAAAAAAACAATATTTTATTCCGTAATGCTTGGATTTCTCACAAGCGCATGTTCGCACGGAATACTGGCTCTGTCAATAGAACTTTATAAAAAAGGCGCGTCAATCCCGGCAGTT
>MWCF01000062.1 GCA_002069855.1 Elusimicrobia bacterium ADurb.Bin231
GTATCGTGTCCTGAAAAATCCTCAATAAGAAAAGTATTGAATCTTGAAGAAAAAGATTTTGTGTGCGTTTATACAGGCAGGATAGAAATGGGAAAGGGAATAGAATTGGCGTTGAAAGCGTGGGAGAAAATGCCGGATAATGCTGTTCTATTGATCGTTGGAACCGGCTCCCTGCTGGAAAAGTTTGAAAGAGACGTTATACGAAAAAATATAATTTTTGCAGGCTTTAGGAAAAACATACAGGATTATCTCGCAGCTGCAGATGTGTTTCTTTTCCCTTCTTTGGGGGAAGGATTGTCTAATTCTTTAATTGAAGCCGCAAGCTGCGGTCTTCCTGTTCTGGCAAACGACATGCCTTCCAACTCCGAGATAATAACTTCGGGCAGAGATGGCGTCTTGATTGATATGCGCGACCCGCAAAAAATAATTTCGGAAATAGAAAAATTAAGGGATGATCAGGAACTTCGTTATATTTTCAGTCGGGAAGCAAGAAACACTGCGGTAAAAAAATTCTCCATACAAACCGTAGCGGAGCTGTATGTCGACTTTTATAGTAGAATGCTTGCCGCCTGACGAAGAAAAAAAGTAACTTGGCGGAAAATTTAATTAGTAAAGGGTAGTTTAAACTTTTAGCGCGGCATTGAACGGATGTTTGTCGAAGTTTATTCAAAATAGAACGCGCAAAATAATAGCAATGAATACAGTCCAAAGAATTTTTAAAAATTATTTTTCACTTACGGTTTCCCAGATTGCGACCAATTTTATGGGAGTTATAACAGTAGCGTATCTCGCCCGTAAACTCGGTCCCAACGCATTCGGCAAACTAAATTTCGCCTTATCAGTAGTAGGTTATTTCGCGATATTATCGCATTTTGGATTGAACACCATAGGTACGCGGGAAATTGCATCCTATAAAGACAAGGCATCCGTTTATGTATTCAATATAATTTTCTTAAAAACGCTTTTCGGCGTGGTATCTTACATTTTTTTAGCGTTTTTTGTGTATATGTCCGCCAATAAGGACAATGCTGGTTACTTAATTCTTGTTTACGGATTGACGATATTTACTGCCAATGTATATATGTTTGATTGGGTGTATCAGGGTTTGGAACAAATGGAGTTTTTGGCGGTTTCAAATATTCTTGTCAGTATCTCATACCTTGCGATGTTGATGTTCTTTGTCAAGAACGTAACAGACACAGTTTATGTGCCGTGGATATTGTTCGTTTCTCAACTGTTCGCTGTAATATTTTTATTCTTGCTGTTTATATCAAATTCGAAAAGCAAAATAACCGGTTTCGCGCTTGATAAAGATTTATCTTTTAACCTTATTCGTAAGGCCGCTCCGGTCGGAATTTCCGGTATTATGACCGTAGTCGTTCTTAATTTTCCTACTACGCTTCTCGGATATTTGTGCCATTTCAGAGAAGTCGGATTTTTTAATGCGGCAAATAAGATCGCAGTGATTCTCTCGCAAATAGTGCTTGCCTATGCCACCGCTATATTTCCGACAATATCTTATTATTACAGGCATTCAGCCGACAAATTCGGCAGAATAGTTAATTTTACTTTGCGGCTGATTATAGCGATAGGGATACCTTCCTGCACCGGTATTTTCATCCTTTCCAACCGGATAATCCGTTTTATTTACGGGGAGAGTTTCGGGGATGCTCATCTATTGTTGAGAATTCTTATACTCAGCGCGTTTTTTATTTATTTGCATGTTATATTTTCTTTTCTGTTATGGGCAACCAATTTGCAAAGAAAGGTATTAAAAATTACGGTTGTTCAGGCGGGCATGACTTTATTTTTATGCACGGTTTTGGGTGGTGTCTACGGGAGTGCTGGTGTCTGTTACGGCATTTTGATAACAAGTGTAACTGTTGCGATTTTGTATTATGTTCAGGCAAAAGCATTATTTAATTTGGGATGGAAAAAAGATGTGTTGAAATCTTTGATTTCTTCTTTTGTAATGGCTGCTGTAATATCCGCGATTCCCGGAATGAATCTTTTTTTGCTGATATGCGTCGGAGCAATTGTTTATTTTATATGCTTGTTCGTGTTCCAAGGAATAAATAAAGATGATATAAATACGGCGCTTGTTGCTTTTAAAGAGAGGAAAAAATGAATATAGCAATAGAAATTTCTCCGCAATTGGGAGGCAAAAGAGGTATAGGCAATTATACTGAAAATCTAATTAAATGGCTTGCTGCCGTAGACAATGAAAACCGGTATACGATATTTTCATGGTTTTTTAGAGAGTATAACAAAAAACTTGGGATGATTTATTGTCCGGGAAGCAAGAATTTTTCTCTTTACGCTTCAAGATTCCCGGAAAGATTGTTAAATCTTCTTGAATGGGACCGCGGGATACCGGTAATAGATTTTCTTTTGAAAGGCAGAAAAATAGCAGTTTATCATTCTCCCGGTCCGAGGCTTCCTAAATTAAAGAAAATAAAAACCATAATAACACTGCATGATTTAATGTATGAACTTCATCCGGAATGGGTGGATACGCGTTTTATAAAAGCGAACAGAGAGGCAGTTAAAAGAGCCGATATAATAGTGACGGATGTTAATCAAACAAAAACAGACATAATAGATATTTACGGGATAGAATCCGGAAAGATTGCTGTCGTTCATCTCGGAGTGGATAGCGAGGTGTTCAGAAAAATCAATGATAAGAATTTGTTTTTTGAAGTGAGAAAAAGATACAATTTGCCGGAAGATTTTATTTTTGATGTAGGGCCTTTTGAACCGAGAAGGAATACTGAAAATCTGTTGAAGGCATATGCTGTTGTAAAAGAGAAGTATCCTAAACTTGGTCTTGTATTGGTTGGATCTCTAACTTCGGCGATAAAAAATAAGATATCCGAACTGCGGCTGGAAGGGGATGTCGTATCAACGGGATATATTCCTATGAAAGATTTGATTGCGTTGTATAATCTTGCTAAAATATTTGTGCATCCGGAGCTGTATATCGGATATAGTTTGCAAGTGCATGAAGCAATGGCTTGCGAATGTCCGGTAATAGCGTCCAATAATTCATGTTTTCCGGAGCTTATAGGAGATGCAGGAATTCTCGTTGACCCTTGTAAATACGAAGATATCGCCGCAGCTGTAGTGAGATTGATGGATGATGAGAATTTAAGATCCGGACTCATAGAAAAAGGGAAATTGAGAATAAAGGATTTCACCTGGGAAAGTACAGCAGTGAAGATGAAAGAGATCTATGAAAAATTCGCTTAATGAAACCTTTTCCGTAATAATCGCAACATACAACTACGGAAGATTTATTAAAAAGGCTATAGAATCGATTCTGGAACAGGATTTAACTTCCGCAGTCTCTGTGGAAATAATAGTTGTGGACGACGGTTCCACAGACAATACCGCGAGTGTTGTTGAGAATTTCGGTTCAAAAGTTAAATATATTTATCAAAAAAACCGCGGGCAGGCAGCGGCATTTAATGTCGGGTTCAGCGTCGCATCCGGAGATATCATTGCCTTTTTGGATTCAGATGATTATTGGCTTCCGGAAAAACTGCGGCTTGTGGCAGAAGTGTTTAAAAAAGATCCTGAGATTGGCATGGCGCAGCATTTTATGTGCGAAGTGGATATAAACGACAATCCTATAAAAGCTGTTTTTGAACCGAGAAAAGAGTATTATTGCCTTGGCGATTATCTTGCCGGGAAAACAAGTTTTACAGGTACCAGCGGATTGGCTTTCAGAAAAAAGTATTTGGAAAAGATTATGCCGATACCGGAAGAATTATTTTATTGCGCCGACGAATATCTTTACAATATAATATTTTATTCAAAGATTTATTCTTTAAATAAAATTCTGGGAATGAAAAAAAATCATGGGAATAACTGGTTTGCCAATACGCTCGGCAATACTAAACGGCTGGAAAATCATGTTAAAGTCAGAAAGGTTATTCTGGAGAAAATCAAGGAAGAGTTGACGAAAAAGGATATAAGGATCGCTGATACGAATATTTATTTATTGACTGAGTTGGCCAAAGAGGAAATTATATTATATTCGGCTACAGGAAGAAAAATTAAAGGACTAAGAAAACTTTTGGAATTTATATCTAAAAAGGGGTTTTCCATGCGGTATATCAAAATGTATATTTCATTAATAATAGCAATTATATCCGCGTCATTATACTCCAAATTGTATGTTTTATATTCTAAATTGGTTGTTTCATTTAATGCCGATTCCATGAGTGGCGAAATATGCCGGTGCCGATGGAGAAATAAATGAACTGTCCTGTCTGTCTTAAAGATTCTACTGCGGAAATATTGGAAACTCATACTGATTATATAAACAATCAGGAATATAAAATGCGTTTATGCGAAAAATGCGGAGCTGTTTTTGCCGATCCCGCTGCTGCCCCTGCTGCTGAATGGTATATTAAGTTTTCTCCCGCGCGCCGGGAAAAATTCAATCTGCGCCTTAATTGGGGTCATAGAAAATATTTTGAGGAAGATCTTTCTTTTACTGGAAAGATATTGGATGTCGGTTGCGGCTGCGGAAATTTTTTGTACAAAGCGCAAGAATCAGGGTATCAGGCAACCGGTATAGATTTTGACGGCAGGGCAGTAGCATTTGCCAATGGCATCGGCTTAAAAGATGTTTCATGTATTTCTTTTGAGGAGTTCCGGAATAAAAGAGCGAATGAAAAATTTGATTCGGTAGTTTTGTTCGAATTCCTTGAGCATGTACCGGATCCCAATCGGTTTGTGGCGCAGATTAAAGATATGCTTGTTCAAAACGGATGTTTAGCTGTAATGGTGCCAAACGCAGACAGACCGCTATGTTTCAGATTCCAACAATATGATTATCCGCCGCAGCATTTTACAAGGTGGACATTAAAAACTCTAAAAACCTTTCTTGGGATGCTTGGTTTTAATATCATAACCGCCAAAAAGGGCAGTATGCCGTACTTTTATGTTAATGATAATATATTTTATTTTTTAGTGTCGAAAATTCTAAGTGTGATAAAAAGATGTTTTTATTCCGGCATATCTTACAAGGACGCATCTTCATTGCCTTTGGATACGATCGGAGAAAAAAGCGGGAAGAAAGTTTCCATAGGTTCAGTTCCCTCACGATACAGGAGAATATTGGTAAAAATTTTAAAGTTTTTTTATTCGATAATATTTTTTCCGATTAATTTTTTTATTTGGATGTGGTTCAAGATTATAGGCAAAAGTTGTTATATTTATGTGTTCGCGAGGAAGATTCAATGAATATAGCTATAGATATAAACGGAGCGTTTTCAGGGACAGGATTGAGCAATTATATAATTTCTCTGATTAATTCCATCGCGAAGATCGACGGGGAGAATAAGTATTTTCTTTTTGCGCATTCATGGAAAGATCATAGGAAAGATCCGGCATGGCTGAATTTACCTCGCGGGCAAAATTTTAATCTTGTATATAAACATCTGCCTGAAGTGCCTGTACTGTGGGCCGAATATGCATTGGGAGTGCGGATAACAGAGAGGATTCTTTCTTCTTACGGCATAGATGTGTTTCACGGAACCGGGAATATTATTCCGCGTTTGCGCTCTATCGCTTCGGTTTTGACTGTTCATCATTACAAAGGTTTTCCCGGAGGAGTGGTGCCTGATAGCTTTTCGCCGAAAGAAAAGTTTTATTTTAAATGCACCGATGATTCCGTAAATAACGCCGATTACATTATAACTGATTCAGAGCATACCAAAAAGGATATAAAAGAGAACTTAAAAATCAAAGACGAATCCATATCCACTGTCTATGCGGGTTTATCCGACATTTTTCATATTTATGACAGTGAGTTTAAGTCGTTAATCAAGAAAAAATATGATTTGCCGGATAAATTCATATTTGTATCCGGCCCGATAAACGAACGGAAAAATCTATTGCGCCTTCTGGAAGCTTTTGCCGCGTTGAGGCATAATTTTACGGATTTGGAACTTGTGATAAGCGGAGATACAGACGGAAATTATTTTGCCAATCTTATTTCGCGAATAATATCTCTAAAACTCGAAAACTATGTGCATTTTATCGGATTTGTGCCGGGTTTGGATATGCCGGGCGTTTACGGATTGGCGCAGATGCTTGTTTACCCGTCTTTGTACGAGGGATTCGGTTTCCCGCCTCTTGAGGCTATGGCATGCGGGTGCCCTGTTGCTGCTTCAAATGTATCCTCAATACCTGAAGTGGTCGGAGATGCCGGATTACTGTTCAATCCTTACGATACCGGAGAAATATTATCGGCAGTTGAAAAACTTCTTAAAGATGCCGGGTTGCGCACGCGGTTGATATCGAACGGCCTTGATAGAAGTAGTGGCTTTACATGGATGCGCACTGCGAAAAAAACAATTGAAATTTACAGAAAGGCGTATGAGGGGTTAAAGAAATGATGAAACCGTTTTTTACTGTAATAATACCGGTTTACAACAGGGTGAATCTGTTGAAATTGACTCTGGAGAGTTTAAAGCGTCAGACATTTGAAAACTACGAGGCATTCATAATAGACGATGGTTCTACAGACGGAACAAAGGAAATATTCGGAAAGTATTCCGACGAAAAAAGATGGAAGTTTTTGGTAATGGAAAAGAATAAAGGCCAGGCCCATTGCCGCAATGTCGCTATCAAACAGTCTTCAGGCAGATTCATTACCTTTCTCGACGCCGATGATTTATGGCTGCCATACCGACTGGAGAGGTTTTACGAAAAGATTTCAAAAAACGAAAAAGCCGGATTCATATTCTCCAACGGTTATATTTTAAGAGATGGCTCAATTACCGGAACATTTTTTAAACAAACGAGGAAAATACCTTCCGGCAAATTGCCTGCGTATATGGCGATTTCCGATTATTGGCTTCCGTATGTTACGACAAATATAGCATTCGCAAGAGAAGTTCTGGACAAAACAGGTTTATTCAGGGAAGATATGAGCCATCTGGAAGATATGGAATTATATACTAAAATTTTAAGGTATTGCGAAACGGATTTTATACCGGAACCTCTTTCAGTTTACAGGATACATTCTCTCACAAAAAATCCCGCAAGCCTTACATTGAAGTGGGATAAGGGAATAGAGGATTTTCTTATTGCCGTTGATACCGCGTCTCCGTCCGAGAAAGTAAAAAAAGAGCTTGAGGAATACGTTTATTATAAACAGGCCTTGGTATATATGAAGAATCTGCAGCCGGAAAAGGCTAGAGAGTATTTGAAGAAGGTTATGGATATCAGGCCATCCGCAAAAATAATTTTTGCGTATATGGTTTCTTTTCTTCCAAAGTTTATTATGCTCGGGTTAAGATTTGTTTATAAGATTACAAGGCGCTTGCGTTTTTCAATAATCTCCGGCGATAAATTCTCTGATATTAAGTCGTGGATAAAAGGAATAGAAGATGCCGCAAAAAATTAAATTATCTCTTTTCATATTCGTTATAGCCCTTTTGGTAAGAGGCGCATATCTTTTATGTTCGTTTGGTATTGATAATGTTCCCGACGCAGACAGCCATCACTATAATACATATGCAGATAATTTACTAACCAGGCATGAATTTACAGACGGATTTCTTAAGAGCCGTCGCGCGCCGGGATATCCGTTGTTCCTTGCCGCGGTTTACGGAATATTCGGAAAGTCCGTTGCCGCGGTGAAAATTATTCAATTATTTGCAAGCGCTTTTATCTGTGTGATAATATATAATATAACGAGCACTGTAACAAGCGGAAAATTTGCCTTTATTGCCGGACTGTTTGCCTGTTTTTATCATGGGCTTTTTGAAATGCCTGCGCATATATTATCTGAAACATTTTTTACATTGTTTTTTACAATATCCGTATACTTTTTTATCAGCGCGGAAAATTCAATCAAAAAGGAGATTCTTGGAGCGATATTTCTGGCTGCTGCAACCTATTTCCGGCCTATTACCCTGATTTTTCCTTTATTCTTGTTTGTTTGGCTGTACATAAAGGCAGATTGGGTTACTGCCATAAAAAAGACAGGGATCACTGCGGCAGTTTTTGCGTTTGTTCTCCTTCCCTGGACGGCAAGAAATTATGCCGTGCATGGAGCGTTTGTTCCGATCAATGTTCAATCTGGATATGATTTCTGGGCGTCGAACAATGAGAATTCTCTCGGGCAATGGAATCCGCACAATTTGGATTTTAACAAATACGGGCATTTAAATGAATATCAAAGAGACAGAGCTTATTTTAGAGAAGGATGGACTGCGATTAAGACCAACGGCGTTGCGTGCTTCATTAAGACGCTGACTTTAAAGTTTGCCTATTTTATGTATCCTTTTTTGCCTGAGTACGATTTAACTTTCGTGTTTTTGGCACCGTTTTTCTTTTTTGGAATTTTTATGGGATTAAAGAACAGGAATGAAAAGATTTTGTTAATATTTTTGGTTATTATGCTTTTTTGCGCTATTACCGTAATATTTTACGGAAGCCCGCGTTTTCGCGGACCAATGTCTCCGTTTATGGTAATTGCTGGATGTCTTGGAGCGGAGAGTTTGGCTAAGAAGTTTGGAAATAGAATAATATGTATATCAGGCGCTTGGCTTGCCGTAAATATTGCGATATATATGTATTCCGAACCAATAAGAATGATCTTGAAAGGAATGAGGGGTATATGACTATGTGCGGAATAGCAGGCATGTTTAATTTTAATGGCGAAAAATCCGTAAAAGAAATTGATGTTCGTAAAATGTGCGATTTGATAAAATACAGAGGCCCCGATTCAGAGGGGGTGTTCATTCATCCGAAAACGAATGACAGGACTCCTTATTCGGTAGGATTGGGGATAAGACGGCTTGCCATTATAGATCTTGCCACAGGGGATCAACCTATACATAATGAAGACAAAACAATATGGGTCGTTCAAAACGGTGAAATATATAATTTTTCGGAGTTGCGAAGTTCTCTTGAAAAAAAACATAAGTTTTACACTAAAACTGATACTGAGGTTATAGCTCACTTATATGAAGAATACGGCGAAAGATGCGTGGAGCATATGCGGGGAATGTTTGCTTTTGCCGTTTGGGACAGCGCAAGGGAAAAACTTTTTGTAGCGCGCGACAGGGTCGGAAAAAAACCGCTTTATTATGCTGTCCACAACGGTACATTTTATTTCGGTTCTGAAATTAAATCCATTCTTGCTTGTTTCGCTAAAATGCCTGAAATTGATTACAAAGCATTGGATCTGTTTTTGACATATCAGTACATACCTTCTCCTTTGACGGTGTTCAAGGGAATTGAATCTTTATTGCCCGCGCATACTCTTGTTTGTGATAAAAACGGAAAAATTGAAATAAAAAAATACTGGGATTTGGACTTTAGAAACAAGTTGGAAATTAGTTTAAGTGGGGCCTGCGGGGAATTGAAATCTTTGCTTTGCGAGTCTGTGAAACTGCGCATGATTTCAGATGTCCCGCTCGGAGCTTTTTTATCCGGAGGACATGATTCAAGCATAATAGTGGGATTGATGAGTGAATTTTCCAAAAACCCTGTAAAAACATTTACTATAGGATTTGAAGACCTTGAGTTTTCCGAAATAGAACACGCCCGCAGAGTGGCTGAACATTTTAAAACGGAGCACCATGAACTTATAGTAAAACCCGATTTTATAGAAGTTTTGCCGAAACTGGCATGGCATTATGGTCAACCTTATGCGGATTCGTCGGCATTGCCGTCTTATTTTGTGGCAATGGAAACGCGCAAACATGTTACTGTTGCGCTTAATGGAGACGGTGGGGATGAAAATTTCGGAGGGTATCTTAGATATAAGGCAATGAAAGGTTCCCTGTATTTTTCTTTTCCGTTTCGTGTTTTAGGCAGGAATCTCACTAATATCGCCGCCTCGCTGATTCCTTTCAAAAAGAATAAAAAATATTTCAGGTATCTATACAGACTTGTTTCCGCGTTATCTGAACCTCCGGAACTGAGAAATATTCAGTGGCATTGTTTTTTTAACCGTGAAATGAAGGATTCAATTTATACGGAAGAATTCAAATCGCGTGTCGTAGGCCAGGATTCCTACGATTATCTCGCTGATATTTTTCGCCATGCTCCAGCTAATAATATAATGGATAAAACATTCTATACCGATATTAAAGCGTATCTTCCTGAATGTCTGCTCGTGAAAATGGACATTGCTTCAATGGCAAATTCTCTCGAATCAAGAAGTCCTTTCCTTGATCATAAGATATTGGAATTTGCGGCTTCGTTGCCTTCTTCCTGGAAAGTCAGGGGTATTACGACAAAATATATATTAAAGAAAACCTTTAAGAATTTTCTGCCTCCGGAAATAATGAGACGCGGCAAAATGGGGTTCGGAATCCCTCTGTCGCGGTGGTTTAGAACGGATTGGAAGGATTATTTTATTTCCACTGTCTTATCCGGCAAGGCTTGTGCGCGCGGATATTTTAAAAGATCGGAAGTGCGCAATTTATACGATGAACATTTATCTGGCAAACGGGACCACGGGTACAGATTGTGGGCTCTTTTAATGCTTGAATTATGGCACAAAGTTTATATCGACGGAGAAAAATTTGATGAATAAAACCGCAGCCGCAGGATTTGCCGCGCTGTTTTGCCTGCTTTTTATATCAATATATTTTTACGGCATAAGATGGGGCATACCTAGTAAAGAAAGAGTAAAGTATGTTCTTAATGGTAATTATGCCGCGGATAAATTTTATGATATTATGTCTGAATCCAGACAGGAAATTTATTCCGTGTCTGGCAGGAGTCCGCTTGGCCGTTTGAATACCGGCGGACAAGAAAAAATTTCTCCGGTATCAAAAATATCCGGAGCTGATAAGCACGGAAAAATTTTTTATAGAGGAGAAATAAATATTCTTTCCAATTTTATCAGGCCTTATCTTCTTAGAACAAATCATACAGATGAACAGATGTCTTTGAACGCTCTTTCCGTTATGGAGCCCGCCCGGCTGGATTTTAATCCGAGAATGTTTCAATACGGCGGAGCTTATATTTACGGACTGGGCGCGTATCTGGGTTTCTTGCATATTGTAAAGGCTGTGAAAATTACTCCGGATCTGAAATATTATCTAAAAAATCCGGATGAAATGGGCGGTATCTTTGTTGCCGGCCGCGCTTTGAACATATTTTTTTATTTCGCGTCGGTGCTGGCTGTATATTTTATAATTAAAAATCTCTACGGCAGTAATATGGGATTTATTTCCTCTTTCATTTTTGCTTTTTGTCCCGCGGTATATTTTCAGACGCATATAATGAAGCCGTATATACAATCGTTGTTTTTTCTTATTCTTTCTGTGATGTTTGCTCTGGAGATCAACAAAAACAGGTATTCGGCGCGAAATAATATTCTGTGCGGCATATTTTCAGGTTTGACGATCGGAACTATGCCCGCGTATTTTGTTTTTTTATTCTTTAATATGATTTTAATAATGGATCTAAAATCCGGTAAGAAATCAAATATTTTGTTTACGGTTGCCTGCGCAGCTTTTATAATGTTTGCGATAACAAATCCTTACGCTCTATTGCATTTTAATGAATTTATTGCCGAATTTTCAGGCACAGGAGGCATTTATTTTAACAACGCGGATATTATTGCAGCGATAAAATTTTTCTTGCTGCAAATACCGCTTGGCGTTTCAACTCCTGTATTTGCATTATTTACGGTATCCTTTATATCATCCTTCTTTCTTGCCGACAGGTTCTTGAAAATAACATCAATATATACCATGATTGTTCTTTTGCTTTGGTCTTTTGTATTGAAAACGCAGCCGTTCTCCATACATAATTCCAGGTTTTTATTGCCCGGATTTTTTCTTATGATAATATGCGTTTCCGGATTTTTTCACCGCTTTAAATTAATAAAAACTCCGATCAAACAATATCTGCTTTATGCTGCGCTATTAATTGCTGCTCTTAATTGCTCTGTAATAGCGAAGAATTTATATTTGGACGGGACAATGAATTCCACACGGCTAATCGCGGCTGAATGGATTGAAAACAATGTTCCATTCGGCGCGACTATCGGGTTGGACTATATGCCGGAACCCGCGCATTGTCCGCCATTGGATTTTACAAAATATAAAATAAATATTTATTTGGAAAAACCTGATAATGTCCCGGATTATTTTATAATTGTGGGCGGTGCGTCGAGATTTCAAGAATTTTTAACGAAAAACGGATATGCCGTTGCCGGAAATTTTCTTCCTGCAGAAAGCATGTTCGGAGTCGGATACCATATGGGATCTACCCATATAAATTCTCCAGTTTATATTTATGGAAAAGAAAAAAATGTGCGGAATATACGGCAAGATTAATTTTAAGACCAATAGTCGCGTGGAAGAATCTCTCGTCAGACAGGCCGTAAGCGGTATGTTCAGTCGCGGCCCGGACGAAGACGGTTTCTTTTTTCAAGACAATCTGGGTATGGGCATGCGCAGGTTAAACATAATAGATATTAAAAGCGGCAGCCAGCCCATTTTCAACGAATCCGGAGATACGGTTATAATATTCAACGGAGAAATTTACAATTATTCCGAACTTAGAGAGAATTTGTTATCGAAAGGGCACAGGTTCAAAACTCAAAGCGATACTGAAGTAATACTGCATCTCTATGAAGACGCAGGCACTGATTGTCTTAGATTTTTGAACGGGATGTTCGCTTTTGCCATATGGAATTCAAATAAAAAAGAACTGTTTATAGCAAGGGACAGGCTTGGAATAAAGCCGCTTTATTATTCTTTATACGGAGAAAGTCTAACCTTTTCTTCGGAAATAAGGTCTATGCTTTGCGATAGAAAGATTCCCCGCGATACGGATCCTGAAGCATTAAACAACTATTTTTCTTTTTATTACGTGTCTGCGCCTCACACGATATTCCGGCACATAAAAAGATTGCCTCCGGCAAGTTATATGCTTGTTAGAAAAGGATCTATAGAGATAAAAAAATACTGGAAATATAAGTTTGAGAAAGCCGCTCTAACCGAATCGGAAGTTTCGGAAATGGTTGATGATGTTTTTTTATCATCTGTAAAAAGGCATTTGCAAAGCGAGGTTCCAGTAGGCGTTTTTCTTTCGAGCGGTCTGGATTCCACTTCTATAGTCGCAATGATGAATAGGTTATCGCAAAAAATAAATACATACACTATAGGATATGCCAACGGAGGCGGTTATAATGAGTTGAAAGAGGCGTATTCTGTGGCCAAAATGTACGGGACTTCGCACCATGAATGTTTCCTTAAGCCAGGAGATATTGAAGACATAATTCCTGGAATCGCCGAGTATTCTGCCGAACCTAACGGAGACTGGACTCAGGCTGCTCTTTTTCATCTTTCAAAAGAATCCAAACGTGATGTTACTGTTGTTCTCTCCGGTGCTGGAGGAGATGAACTTTTCGCAGGGTATCCTACACTCACTGCTGCTAAAATAGCGGCATATTATAGAATTGTTCCCGAACCGATAAAAAAGCTTATTAAATCCGTTGTGATGAAATTGCCTGCGAATTACAGCAGGCTTAGTTTCGATTTCAAGGCAAAAGCATTTATATCCGGCGCGGATTTGCCTCCTGAACTCGGCCATTTCAAATATAAAGAAATTTTTTCTGATGAAGAAAAAGGAAAACTTTTGTATAATAATAAAAATTTGGGAGATTCATTCTCTGTGTTTCGCCAGTATCTGGGAGATGTTGAAGAGCAGGAATTGCTTAACAGGCTCCTTTATCTCGATATGAATGTTTTTTTGCCTGATTGCGTATTGAATGTGACCGATGCCGTAACTATGATGAATTCTCAGGAATGCAGAGTCCCGTTTCTGGACCTTGAAATGATAGAGCTTTCTCAAAAGATTTCAATGAATTTAAAATTGAAAGGTTTTACGACAAAATATATCTTACGAAAGGTTTTCGGGAAATATCTGCCTAAAGAAATAGCTAAAATGCCGAAAAAAGGTTTGTCCATGCCTACGGCAATATGGCTGAAAGATGAACTGAAAAATTTTGTTTCGGATATTTTTTCCGATGCCGAAAAGAATAATCGGGATTTCATGGATTTTAATTATATAAGAAATCTTTTTTACGAACATAAGAACGGGAAAAGAGACAATACGAGAAAAATAACGTGTTTAGTGTCTTTCTTCTTATGGCAAAAATATTATCAATAAGGAAGGCGAAATTATGCGAAAAGGATATTATGCCCACAAATCAAGTTATATAGATTCCGGAGTAAAAGTCGGAAAAGGGACTTCAATATGGTATTTCTGTCATATAATGAAAGGTGCGGTTATAGGTTCGGGATGCAATATAGGACAGAATGTTTTTATAGATTCTTACGTCCGGATAGGCAACAATGTGAAAATTCAAAACAATGTGTCTGTATATTACGGGGTTACTGTCGAAGACGGCGCTTTTCTGGGACCTTCTTGTGTCTTTACGAATGTAAAAAATCCCCGTTCTCTTTTTCCAAAAAACAGGGAAGAATATTCCGTTACAGTAGTTAAATACGGTTCAACCATAGGGGCGAACGCGACAATTATATGCGGCAATAACATAGGCAGATTTTCATTCGTTGGCGCGGGTTCTGTTGTAACTCGGGACGTTCCTGATTATGCTCTTGTCGCGGGCAATCCGGCGAAAATAATCGGCTGGGTTTGCGAATGCGGATCAAGAATATTGTTTAAAGGGAAAAAAAATGGAAAATGCTGCGCCTGCGGGCATGTTTATAAGGAGATGGGAAAATGTATAGAGAAAATAAAATAGTTCTGGTAATACCGGCCAGGAACGAGGAGAAACTGATACTTGACACCCTGAAAGGGGTTCCGGAATATGTTGACAAAGTATATGTAATAGACGACTGTTCAACTGATTCTACGGCTAAACTTGTGAGGGAATATTCAACAAATTCCGATAAAAGAGTAGAACTTATTTCTCATAGTAAGAACCTCGGCCCTGGAGCCGCGATAATAACAGGATACAAACATGCCGTAAAAGAAAAATACGATGTGGCAGTGGTTTGCGGAGGAGACAATCAGATGCCTTTGGATCAGATGCGCGACTTAATTGATCCTATTATAGAGGGAAAAGCAGATTATACTAAGGGCAACAGATTTATGGAGGGCAGCGAGAAACTGTCTGATATGCCGTTGACGCGCGTAATAGGCAATACCATAATATCTTTTCTTACCAAGATTGCGTCCGGATATTATAAAATATTTGATGTCGTAGACGGATTTACCGCAATCAATAAAAAGGCAATATCTGCAGTGGATTGGGATAAGGCGTGGAAAGGATACGGCTATCCTATGGATTTTCTTGTCAGAATGAATGTTTACAGATTCAAAGTTCTTGATGTCCCTCGCCGCGCAATATATCTTCCGGGTGTGCGGCAGTCCCAGATCAAGGGGTTGTCATACGCTTTGCGGGTTTCTCCTATGTTGTTGAGAAATTTCTTTTTTCGGTTGTATAAAAGATATTTTCTGGGAGATTTTCATCCTTTAATATTTATGTACATCATGGGTATGCTGATGCTCGCCGTAGGTGTGTTTGTCGGATTATTTATTCTTACCTTCAAGATAAAGGGAGGAAGTCCTACAGGCGCTACAGCCATATTGTCGGCGCTTTTCATTATCAGCGGCGGGCAATTGTTCCTTTTCGGAATGCTCTTTGATATGATGGAGGAGAAAAAATGATATTTGAAGATATTATTAAATCGGAAAAGAAATTTATCGCATTAATATTTTTCTTTTCTCTTGCGATACGTCTTGCTTATGTCATACCTTTAAGTCCGCAACAACTTTCTCCAGACGCTTACGATTATATGAATACTGCGGTAAAGGTTTCTTCAGGTCTCGGTTTCGGAGAGACATGGCGTCCTCCGGGATATATCGGATTTCTTGCCGTGATATTTTTTTTGTTCGGGAAATCCGTTATGCTTGTAAGGATTATACATTCATTGCTGGGCGCTGCCACCTGCGTCATATTGTTTTTTACGGCAAAGAAAATATTTTCTGCGAATGTGGCAAAAATTTCAGCATTTTTACTGTCTTTTTATCCGTATTTAATCGCATACACAGGAGATCTTTTATCTGAAACATTTTTTACTTTTATGATTGCTGTTTCAGTATGGGCAATATATGTGTGTGCAGAAAAGCCGACTTTCAAGAATATCGCGTTGACCGGAATCTGTTTCGGTCTGACAGGACTGACAAAATCTACCATAATGCCTTTTTTTCTGTTTGCCTGCGCATGGCTGTGGTGGAATACAAAAAGTTTTAAAACAGGATTCCTTGTGGGAATTGTCACATTGCTTACACTGTTTCCTTGGAGTTTGCGGAACCGCATTTATTATAAAAAGGTTGTTCCTGTTTCAACGCCTTGGCTTACATTTTACGGATCAAGCTGCGACGAAGCGATGTATCAGGAATCCCGCGGAGGATTTGATACCCCTCAGACGGATGAAATGAATGCTCCCGCGATACCTTCCGACTGGGAATATGTTATGAATCTTCCTCCTGCTGAAAGAGATAAAATATGCAAACAAAAAGCATTTGACTGGATCAGCAGAAATCCGGACAAATTTCTGTGGCTTATGAAAAAAAGGTTTGTCCATTTTTGGAGGTTATACCCTCTAATGGCATACAGATGGCAGAAGCGCGTCGCTATGTTTACTTCTGGCATATATATTCCATTATGTGTTTTCGGGATTTTTCTTTCTTTGAAAAAATTTAAGAAAACCTCTCTATTACTCGGATTGTTTATACTATATACAGCTGTTCATCTGTTCTTTGTAGTTGTTTTAAGATACAGAGTTCCGATAGACCCGTATATTATAATTTTTGCTTCTTATTCTTTGTATATGATTTTAGATAAATTTATCCGGCGCTCTGCGATTGGGCGTTTATTGAGAATGGAACCAGGTTTATGACAAAAGAAAACATAGAAACAGGAGAACGTGTAGTTCCTGAAGACATAAAATCCAAATACGAGTATATAACTTATTTAAGGCATTTATTCGCTTATAGTTACGCGTGCCGGCTTGTAAAAGATAAAAAAAATATCATTGAACTTGGATGCGGCAGCGGTTACGGCGCGAAACTTTTATCCTGCCATGCTGCAAAAGTGACGGCTATTGACAATAATGCGGATTCGATTGAATATGCGTTATCCCTGCACCATTCGGAAAATTTAAGTTTTTGTTGCGTAAAAGATAAAAAATTACCGTTTGCCGACGGTTCCTTTGACGCTGCGGTTTGTTTCCAGGTTATTGAGCATATACCAGATGATGTGGAATTTGTATCCGAAATATTCAGGATTTTAAAAAGCGGCGGGTTTTTGATAATGACCACTCCGGATAAAAAGCACCGTCTTAAATTCAGCAAAAAACCGTGGTATAAATTCCATGTCAGAGAGTATAATGAAACTGAGTTACACACTCTTTTGGCAACGAGATTCGGAGCTATAGAGATATTCGGCATTAAAGCATCTGAAGAAATTTTCAAAATGGAAAGCAATATCGCTGCAGTCGCATCCTTTATAACCTTTGTGGATTTCTTAAATTTAAGGAATTTGGTTAATTACAAAATGCGCAGGTTTGCCATAAAACATATTGAATCCCTGCGTTCTTCTAAGAATACCAATAAAAAAGAATATTTAAAAATGTATAGCGAAAAGGATTTCTATATAGAAAAAAATACAAAAAAATGTTTAGATCTTTTGGCTGTGTGTAAGAAATGAATAATACGAAACAACAATTAAAAGTGTGCTTTGTCAGTTCATCATTCCCGAGATACATAGGGGATATATCCGCGCCGTGGCTTTTAAAAACAGCGAGATATCTTACGGATTCCGGAGTTTCAATGTCTGTATTCGCTCCGTCGTATAAAGGATTGAAACAAAAAGAATGCGATGGCATACGGGTCTATAGATACAGATACGCACCCGCCAAATATGAAACTCTTACACATGAGGAAAGTTCAGGTTCAGGAAATTTCAAAGGATTGAAACATAAAATTGCAATTATGGCGTATATGGTTTCAGGCTGTTTAAATTCAGTTTATTATTTTTTGTTCAATAAATGCAATATTATCACAGTGCACTGGCCGATTCCGCATGCCATATTCGGTATTATAGGTAGATTGATTACAGGCTCAAGACTTGTTTATTTTTTTCACGGGTATGAACTTCTCATAGTTAAACAATACAGGATGTTTAAGCCGTTTTTTAATTTTTTAATTGGTTTTGCTGATCATATAGTGGCAAATTCATCATACACAGGCTCAATAGTAAAGTCGGAATTTAATATTAAAGTTCCGTTGACTGTAATTCCGATGGGCTCGACTTTTTTGCCTGTGGCGGATGTTGCAGTGCCCGCGCTGAATACCGTAAAAAAAATTAAACTGCTGTTCGTCGGCAAACTTATTGAACGAAAGGGTGTTTTATATTTATTAAAAGCTGTAAAATTATTGAAGGAAAAAAGGCCGGATATGGATTTATCTTTAACAATAGTAGGCAGCGGGGATCAGGAACCTGAAATACGCGGTTTTATCAAGTTGAATGAACTTGAATCAATAGTTCATATGAAGGGCGCGCTTGCATCGTCTTCGAAGGAATTATCATATGAATACGGTTTGTCAGATATTGTTGTTGTGCCTTCGTTTAACGATGCTGAGGGGAATACCGAGGCTCTCGGATGCGTTTCAATGGAAGCAATGGCTCATCGGAAGATAGTTATTGCTTCTTCCATAGGCGGAATACCCGATGTTGTAAAAGACAAAGAAACAGGGTTCCTTGTTCCTGAAAAGGATCCTGATGCGATTGCCGAAACAATTTCTTTCATCTCGGATAATTATGACTATGCCTCAAAAATAGCGGAAAACGGATACAAATACGTCAAGGACAATTTTTCTTGGGATAATATAATTTCTAAGCTGTTAAAGGTATACAGGGAATGACAAACAAACGCAGAATTTTTCATCTTATTACAAGTTTGAATATTGGCGGAACAGAACGGTTTTTATTGACTGTTTTAAAGAATTTAAAATCTAAATACGATTTTTCCGTTGGCTATCTTAAGGAAAGGGGATATACAGCGGATGAAATAGAAAAGATAGGTATTACCGTGCAGAAATTCGATTTTTTAAGTCTTGTCAGATATTTGAAATCATTCAAGCCGGAGATACTGCATACGCATCTTTACAGAGCTAATATCATAGGCAGAATCGCCGGCAGAGTCGCAAAACTGCCTGCAGTTATATCAAGCCAGAGAAGCATAGACGGGTGGAAGAATCGGTTCCATTCAGTTATTGACGGGGCAACATCAATTTATTGCGATCTTGTGATAGCAAATTCGGCAGCGGCTGCGGATATTCTTGCTAAGAGAGAGAAGGTTCCTTCTAATAAGATAGAAATAGTCTACAACGGGCAGGAAGAGTTTGCACCATCCAAGGAAGCATTATTGCCTGTACTTACAGTGGGTTATGTCGGACGGCTTCATAAGGAAAAAGGCGTTTATTTGTTGCCTGAAATAGCTAAAGCACTCTCTATGAAGAAACCTGAATTTAGATTTGTTATAATAGGAGACGGACCTGAACTTGGAAATATTCGTTCCAAGATAAATTCTTACGGACTTAAGAATAATATAAGTTTTCTTGGCTGGCAAGAAAACCGCGGAAAAATATATTCGGAATTTGATGTGTTGATACTTCCGTCGGAAGAGGAGTCTTTTCCTCAGGCATTATTGGAATCTTTTGCGTATGGCGTTCCTGCTGTGGCTTCCGACGTCGGCGGCGTGAGAGAAATTCTTGAAGACGGCAAGAACGGTTTTCTTGTTAAAAAAGGGGATGTGTCCGGATATGCCGCAGGAATTTTGGCAATAGCGGAAAACAATTATTGTTACAGACATTTTTCCGCGAACGCGCTCGCTAAAGCTTCCGAATATTCCGTAGAGAAAATGATTCGTTCTGTCGACTCAATCTACGAAAGATTTTTGCGATAGGAGATTCTATGTATTATATACTTACATTTGTTTTATCCTTTTTGACGTCGTATTTTATTATTCCTTTATTAATTTTTGTTGCCATAAAATACAGGGTGGTTGATTATCCGCATACTTCCATAAAAACACATAAAATTGCCACGCCGTATCTCGGAGGAGTCGCTATATGGGCGGGATTTGTCGTAGCGTTATTCATAATAAGATTTTTTACGAATTTTCCTACTGGAACTCTAAGGGCGTTAAGGGGTATTTTATCAGGAGCAACTTTTATGCTGATGGTCGGACTTATAGACGATATAAAGCCAATAGGATTCAAAGCGAAATTTTTATGGCAGATAGTAGGCGCAATAATACTTATTAATTTCGATATAAGAATTAAATTCCTTAAACCCGGGTATCTTGCCGATATGCTGACTATTTTGTGGGTTGTGGGCATCTGCAACGCGGTAAATATAATAGATATAATGAACGGTTTGGCGTCCGGAATATCTTTTATCGCGTCTTTGACATTTTTATTCATCGCCATACCCAATGAAGAAATTTATGTTAATTTCGCGGCAGCCGGTCTCGCCGGAGGCATACTCGGTTTCTTGAATTACAATTTTCCAAAGGCCAAAATATTTATGGGCGACGCAGGAAGTCTGTTCATCGGATTCGCGCTTGCCGCCATTTCTCTCGGCACATCTTACACAAGAGTGAATGAAATTGCTATCTATACTCCTATACTAATATTAGGCGTGCCTATATATGATACTCTTTATGTAATGTATCTTAGAGCGATAAAGGGCAAGTCACCTTTCCTCGGGAGCAAAGATCATCTGGCATTGCGGCTTGAATCTCTCGGGCTTTCGCGGAAAGATGTTGTTTTGCTTTTGTGGTGCATTTCCGTTGTGTTAAGTTTTTCCGCGTTTCTCATATCCAAAGTTACGTTAAACATAGCGATATTCATATATGCTATTATTATCTCGCTTGCTTGTGCCGGGGGGTGGCATTTGTCCAAAATAAAAATGGACTAAATCGATAATTACCGATGAAATCTTATAATAAGAAATTAAGGATTGTTGAAACTGATGTTTTAATACTCGGCGCGGGACTGACCGGGTTGTCTACCGCTTATCATCTTGGCGGGAGGGAGTATTGCGTTCTGGAAAAAGAAAACAGGCCTGGCGGGCTGTGCGGTTCTGTAGCGCATAACGGATTTTTATACGATTATACAGGCCACCTTTTACATCTTAGGAATGAATATGCGAAAGAGTTAATATTTAGTTTTCTGAAAAACAATTTAACATATAGAACACGAAACACGCTGATACATTCTTTCGGAAGATACACGCGGTATCCGTTTCAGGCGAATCTTTTTGGCTTGCCGAAACAAATAATTGAGGAATGCATTAAAGGTCTGGTGGAAAGCAAATTAAAGTATTTTAATTGTGACCGTAAAAAGATGGATATGTCCTTTCGGGATTGGTGTGTAATGACATTCGGGCAGGGGATATCAAAATATTTTATGATTCCTTATAACGAAAAATTATGGCGTGTTTCATCGTCAAATATGACTACCGGCTGGACAGGCGGATATGTGCCGCAACCTCTTTTAAAAGAAGTGCTTGAAGGAGCATACACCGATAATAAACGGCTTTACGGCTATAACGCTAAATTTTATTATCCCGGCCGCGGCGGTATACAGGCATTGATCGACAATATATCGGAAAACATAAAAAATCTGGAAACATCAATAAAAATAAAAACAATCAATCTTAAACAAAAAATTGTAGTTACGAATAAGGGAATTTATAGATATAAAAAACTCGTGTCAACTTTGCCTTTGCCGGTATTTCTCGGCATCGTTTCGGATTTGCCGGGTAAAATAAAAAAGATTTCTTCGGGATTGAAGCATAATTCTGTTCTTGATATAAACATAGGTGTTTCAGGCAGAGACGTTTCTTCTGGCGCGCACTGGATATATTTTCCGGAAAAAAAATATTCGTTTTACAGAGTGGGATTTTATAATAATTTTTCCAGGCATCTATGTCCGTCGGGCAGTTCTTCTATGTATGTTGAGGTTTCCTACAGAAACGGAAAAATAAATATTCGTCAATCCGTGAAGGACGCATTGTCGGGGTTATATAAGGCGAATATTCTTAAGAAAAACGACATTATAGGGTCTGTTTGTCCGTTAAATATCAAATACGCTTATGTGATATACGATGCTAACAGAAACTATATTGTTGAAAAAATATCATCATATCTTGTCAAAAATTCAGTTTTGACAACAGGAAGATTCGGCGGATGGAAATATTCCACTATGGAGGATGCTGTTCTGGACGGCAGAACTGCTGCGCAATGGACAGAATAAAAGTAGCGCATATAATTACGAAATTGGAACTTGGCGGCGCCCAGGAGAACACTCTTTATACCTGCGGGAATCTGGATAAGAAAAAATTCAATGTTTTTCTAATTGCCGGTCCTGGAGGGATTCTTGATAAACAAACGCAAAATATAAGAACGTATTTCGTAAAGGAACTGATACGGGAAATATGTCCACTATGGGACGCTATAGCGATTTTCAAGATTTATAAAATATTGAAAAAAGAACAGCCGCTGATAATTCATACTCATTCTTCAAAAGCAGGAATTTTGGGACGGTGGGCTGCGTATTTTTATAGATTGGCAAGTGGCGTCGCGAATAAAATAAAAATAATCCATACATTTCACGGGTTCGGGTTCCACGATTTCCAGAATTTTTTAGTAAAAAGCGTGTATGTCAATGTGGAGCGTATAACGGCAAAAATAACTGACATTCTTATAGCAGTGGCACATGATAACATCAACAAAGGTTTGAAAAACAAGATAGGCAAAAAGGAGCAGTATCTTGTAATAAGAAGCGGCATAAAACTGCAAGAATATCAAAGAAAAACTGATACCAATGCTCTTAAAAAGGAACTTGGTTTAGGCGCTGATCAGATTGTCGGTATGATTGCATGTTTCAAAAAGCAGAAATCCCCGCTGGATTTTGTTTATACTGCGAGATATGTTTGTGACAAAAAACCCGAAACTAAGTTTCTTCTTGTAGGAGACGGCGACCTGAGACCGAATATAGAATCGCTTATAAAGAAACTTCATCTTGAACAAAATGTGATTCTGACAGGTTGGCGGTCGGATGTTTCTCAAATAATAAAAATTCTTGATGTATTTATACTTACCTCAATTTTTGAGGGGCTTCCTAAAGTTGTGGTGGAAGCAATGGCTTCAGGCGTACCTGTTGTAGCCACTTATGTGGACGGTACGAAGGAGATAATTCAAGAAGGCGGTACTGGTTTTTTTGTTAAACCTCACGAAAATAAAAAAATGGCTGAAAGGATTCTCCGGCTTTTGAATGATGCGGAACTTAGAAAAAGTTTTTCCGGACAGGCAATAAAATATGTAAATGAATTTGATATAGATCTTATGGTTCGCCAGCAGGAAGAACTGTATCTGAAACTTCTAAAATAGTCGCTCGGGGTTGCCTCCCGAAAACGTGTCCCGCCAGAGCGGGCACTCTCACTCAGTCATCTGAATGTTTTAAGCTGACTTCCGTGAGGTTTCTTACGGCAATCCCCTCGCTCATTCATTAATTCATGGATATTATTCAATAACGCTGTAGTAAAACCGGAATTGATAGCAAAAGGAAGGAACGGAAATACAGAAATATCGGTTCTTTCGTATTTAATGTGGGAATATTGTGGAATAATAAGTGTATTTTAATTCGGGTTCACTGAGAAAAGCCAAAGTTTATTGAAATAAAGACGAAGAAAAGGTATAATAGGGCATAGAAAATAACGTCAAAACTGCAAGGAAAACGAAGAAAAGCGTCAAAAACCCTTGCAGTTTGGAAAGTTGGCGGAGGCAAGAAATGTCCTATAAAAGCAAAGATCGCAGAACCGGAGACTTATTTACGGAAATGATGCCGTTCGGCGGGAAGTTAAATTCCGAGAACCGCTGGATGAAATTACATGACCTGATACCGTGGGAAGAGATGGAAGATATTTACAGGAAATATTTTTCTGAATTGGGCAGGCCCGGTAAAGACAGCCAGTTAATCAACGGGTTAATGATAGTGAAACATCAGACGGTGTTAAGCGACAAAGAAGTGGTAGAATATTTTTTAGAGAATCCATATGTCCAATATTTTTGCGGTTATGATCAGTTCGTGAGTGAGAAAGAGATAGATTCCTCGACATTAACGAGGATGAGGAAGCGGCTTGGTGTGGAATATTTCAAAAAGTTTGAAGAAGAGATATTGAATTTATTGAAAGAGCGAAAAATAATCAAAGACGGGGAGCAGCAG
>MWCF01000063.1 GCA_002069855.1 Elusimicrobia bacterium ADurb.Bin231
TTATCGATAATTTCGGCGGCAAAGTTCCCGACAATATGGACGACCTGCTTACGCTCAACGGCGTCGGGCGAAAAACCGCCAATGTCGTGCTCGGCAACGCTTACGATATTCCCGGCGTTGTCTGCGATACGCACGTTATAAGGTTAAGCAGGAGATTACAGCTTTCGGCGAACAGCGACCCAGTGAAGCTCGAATACGATTTGATGGAAATTGTCCCGCGCGAAAGATGGACGCATTTCAGTCACCTGCTCGTCTTTCACGGCCGAAGCATCTGTATCGCACGAAAACCAAAATGTGAAATTTGCCCGATCGCCCAATACTGCCCCGCGGCTGACAATCCAAAACTCTGGTAGAAAGGAATCGCGAAATGAACAATGACACAATAGAAAGATTCGGCGTCTCGACTGAAGAAACATGGCGAGTTTTCAGAATCATGGCGGAGTTCGTCGAAGGCTTCGAAGAGCTAGCCACCATCGGGCCGGCCGTTTCAATCTTCGGCTCGGCCATCGCAAAGCGAACTGATAAATATTACAAGCTCACAGAAAAGACAGCCGCGATTCTCGCCAAGGCGGGATTTGCCATCATCAGTGGCGGCGGAGGCGGGATTATGGAAGCCGCAAATAAAGGCGCCGCGAAAGTCGGCGGAAAAAGCATCGGCCTCAACATCGACCTGCCTCACGAACAGGTCCCGAACAAATACCAGAACCTGAATTTACATTTCAGGTATTTCTTCTGCCGCAAAGTTATGTTCCTCAAATACGCAAACGGTTTCATCGCCATGCCCGGCGGATTCGGAACCATCGATGAATTTTTCGAAGCTCTTGTTCTGATACAGACATTTAAGCAGGCTGTTTTCCCTGTGATTCTTATGGACAAAGCCTACTGGTCGGGTCTTGTCAACTGGATGAAAAAAACAATGATGCAGAAGCATCATTATATCGCGCAAAAAGACTTGGATGTTTTTAAGGTTTGCGACGACCCGCAGGAGGCCGCCGATATCATTATCGATTTCCAGAAGTCCGGCAAGCAGCGCGGCATCCAGGAACCAGCAGGCCTGAAAAAAAATCATGGCGATAATCTGCACCGCGATTTTAACTACTACAAACGCTGGCGAAAATAACATTTAGAAAATCTGAAAACTCATTCGTCAATAAGTTGAATTTGCGATTAAAAATTCAAATCTCGATTAATTTGTAAAAAAAAAGTCAGATCAAAAAACAGCGATTTTAAAAATTTTGCGCAAGTTATTTTTTTCGCACAAGTTTTCCGTTGCGCATTTTTGCAGTCCATCGCCTTCCCAAGTGCCATTCTGGCACAAAACAGATTTTCAGTTTTCTCCTAATGCCTTATTTTGTGAATACTTAT
Organism: Elusimicrobia bacterium ADurb.Bin231; assembly: GCA_002069855.1. Lineage (GTDB taxonomy): Bacteria > Elusimicrobiota > UBA8919 > UBA8919 > MWCF01 > MWCF01. Next base: position 1,366 of record MWCF01000063.1, read on the forward strand.
GGATTTTCATTCAAACGGCACATACTTTGCACTTATCAAAGAAAGAAAGGCATAAGCTATGAAATTTGACAAATTTACGTTAAAAACACAGGAAGCAATCGCCACCGCTCAGCAGATTGCGATGCAGAAGTCCAATACCATTCTTTCGCCTTTGCACTTATTGGCGGCCATGTTGCGGGATGACGATGGGATAGCCGTTTTGATCCTCAAAACAATCGGCTCTAACGTCAGTCGCATAAAGGACATAACAGAAAGCGAACTTGACCGGCTTCCAAAGGGAAGCGTAGGCGCGCAAATTATGCCCGACCCCGCTTTGAACCAGGTCATTCTCGATGCCCAGAACCGCTCAGAAAAAATGGGCGATGAATATTTGAGTGTCGAACATCTGTTCCTTTCGCTTGCCTCGATAGCAAGCGATGCAAAGGAAGTCCTTTCTGTTAATAGTGTTGCGCCTCAGCAAATCGAAGCTGCTCTTAAGCAGATTCGCGGCACGGAAAAGGTTACCGATGAAAATCCTGAGGCCAAATACAAGGCCCTTGAGAAATATGGCATAGATTTGATAGAAATGGCCCGCGCGGGCAAACTCGATCCTGTTATCGGCAGGGAAGAGGAAATCCGCAGGTGCATGCAGGTTTTGAACCGCAGAACAAAAAATAACCCGGTACTTATCGGCGAGCCGGGCGTCGGTAAAACAGCTATCGCCGAAGGACTTGCGCAAAGAATCGTAGCGGGCGATGTCCCGACGGGACTGAAAAATAAAAAGGTTATCGCGCTCGATATGGGCGCGTTGATAGCAGGAACTAAATTCCGGGGCGAATTCGAAGACCGCTTCAAAGCCGTTTTAAAAGAGGTAATAGCCTCAGCCGGAGGCATTATTCTGTTTATAGATGAGCTCCACACCGTTGTAGGCGCTGGAAAGGCCGAAGGCTCCGTTGACGCGGGAAATCTCCTGAAACCCTCGTTGGCAAGGGGGGAACTGCGATGCATCGGCGCAACGACTATCGATGAATATCGAAAACACATCGAAAAAGACGCCGCGCTGGAGCGAAGGTTCCAGCCGGTAATGGTTGATCCGCCAAGCGTTGAGCAGACAATCGCGATCTTGCGCGGTCTTAAAGACAGGTACGATACCCATCACGGCGTCAGAATCGCGGATACCGCGCTGGTGGCGGCTGCGACTCTTTCAAACAGATATATTTCAGACAGATGGCTGCCTGACAAGGCTATCGACTTGATTGACGAGGCGGCGTCTAAATTGCGAATTGAGAACGATTCGCTGCCGGCCGAGCTGGATACGATACGCAGAAAGATAATGCAGCTTCAGATTGAAAAAGAAGCTTTGAAAAAAGAGACCGACCCTGCGAGCAAAAAGAGACTTGAAAATCTCGAAAAGCAACTGGCCGAATTGCAGGAGCAGGATCGGGCAATGACCGGCAAATGGGAAAGTGAAAAAGAGGACATAAACGCAATAAAGGCAATAAAGGAAAAAATCGACCGCGCAAATAACGAGTTCGAGGATGCCCAGCGAAAAGGCGACCTTGAAAAGGCGGCGAGGCTGAAATACAGCACAATCGCGGATTTGCAAAAACAACTGCGTCAGAAGGAAGAACAGCTTGCGATGACAAGCGCAGCCAAGATGATTCGCAACGAAGTGACCGAAGAACATATTGCGCAAGTTGTTTCGAAATGGACGGGAATCCCTGTTTCGAAGCTATTGAGCGGTCAGCGCGAGCGGCTAATGCATATGGAAGATGAAATTCATAAACGAGTTGTCGGCCAGAACGAAGCGGTCAGCGCGCTGTGCAATGCGGTACGGAGAAATCGGGCGGGATTGGGAGATACAGACCGGCCGATAGGAGTTTTTCTGTTCCTCGGGCCGACCGGCGTAGGCAAAACCGAGCTGTCAAAAGCGCTAGCGGAATTTATGTTCAACGATGCCAACGCAATGGTTCGTGTCGATATGAGCGAATTTATGGAAGCCCACAGCGTGGCGAGATTGATCGGCGCTCCTCCGGGATATGTCGGTTATGAAGAAGGCGGAAGGCTCACCGAAGCTGTTCGCCGAAAACCGTATTCTGTGATTCTGCTGGATGAAATTGAAAAAGCGCATCCCGATGTTTTCAATGTGCTTTTGCAGGTCTTCGATGAGGGAAGACTTACCGATGGGCAGGGCAGAACCGTCGATTTCAAAAACACGGTTTTGATTATGACAAGCAACATCGCGAGCGAGCAGATTATTAAGCTGACAGAAGAACAGGGCGCGGACTGGGAAATCGAAGCCCACGTTAAAGAAGTTTTGCGCAAATATTTTAAGCCTGAATTTCTGAATCGCATTGATGAGACCATCGTTTTTCATACGCTGACAAAAGCAGATTTGAAGAACATTGTCGATATACAGCTTAAACGTTTGGCGCAGCGGTTAACAGACAGGCATATTAACGTTCAGTTTACGGATAACGCGAAAAAACTATTGATGGATGAGGGATATGATGGTTCGTTTGGTGCGCGGCCGCTGAAAAGAACGATTCAGCAAAGGCTGGAAAACCGGCTTGCGACTGAACTTCTCGAAGGCAAATTCGCGGAAGGCGATACTGTAAAAATAGATGCCAATCCGCATAGTTTTACTTTTGAAAAAATCTAAAGATTTCTCCGCTTCGTTCACCCTTACGGGTTCACTTCGGTCGAAATGACGCGCTTGACCTGTCAAAGCGGGAAAGTATAATAGAGATTGCTTTGTCGTCCCGATTTCATCGGGAACTCCGCGCAATGACAAATTTTGATTAAGGATGAAAAATGTACTTTCTCGGTTACGATGTAGGCAGTTCGTCAATTAAAGTATCAATATTAGAGGGGCAGAGCGGCAAGATCGCGGCTTCGGCGACAAGTCCGAAAAAAGAGCTTGAGATTTTCGCGGCCAAAAGCGGATGGGCAGAACAAAAGCCTGATACGTGGTGGCAGAACGCAAAGGCGGCAACCGCGGAGGTGCTCAGCAAATCGCAAGTCGATCCTTCAGATATTAAAGCAATCGGGATTTCATACCAGATGCACGGGCTTGTGCTCGTTGATAAAAACATGCAGGTTCTGCGCGACGCGATAATCTGGTGCGACAGCAGGGCGGTGCCAATCGGCGAAAAAGCGGCAAAGGAAATAGGCGGCGAGAAATGCTTGAAGACGCTTTTGAATCTGCCGGGGAATTTTACTGCGACGAGACTGAAATGGATTAAAGATAACGAGCCTGATACCTACAGAAAAATTTATAAAGCGATCCTGCCGGGCGAATACATCGCGATGAAGATGACGGATAAAATTTGTACTACGCCGTCCGGATTGTCTGAACATATTATGTGGGATTCGTCGAAAGACGGTTTGTCTGAAATGATGCTCAAGTATTTCGGGTTCGAGAAAGATTTTTATTCCGAGGTTGTGCCGAGTTTTTCCGAGCAGGGCCAGTTGACAGCAAAGGCGGCGAGTGAACTTGGATTAAAAGCGGGAACGAAAGTTACTTATCGGGGAGGAGATCAGCCGAACAATGCGCTTTCGCTGAATGTTTTAAATCCGGGCGAAATTGCGGCGACTGCGGGGACAAGCGGTGTTGTTTATGGGATTACGGATAAGCCGGTGTATGACAGCAAGTCGCGGGTCAATACTTTTGTGCATATTAATTACAGCAAGGAAAAACCGAGATACGGGATTCTGCTTTGCGTAAGCGGGACGGGGATTTTGAATAGCTGGCTGCGAAGCAATGTTATGGATAATATGGATTATCGCTCGATGAATGAACTTGCGGCAAAGGCGCCGATTGGAAGCGAAGGGCTTTCGATAATGCCGTTTGGGAACGGGGCGGAAAGGACGCTTGAAAATAAAGATATAGGTGCGCAAATATGCGGACTGCGATTCAATACGCATAAAAAACAGCACGTTCTGAGGGCGGGACAGGAAGGAATTGTTTTTGCGCTGAATTTTGGTTTGCAGATAATGAACAGTATCGGCGTGAAGGTCAGCAAGGTTCGGGCGTGTGACGCGAATATGTTTTTGAGCCCGTTGTTCGGACAGGCGTTTGCTTGTGTTACTAACGCTGTTGTTGAGCTTTATAATACGGATGGTTCGGCGGGCGCAGCAAGAGGCGCAGGAGTTGGACTGGGATTCTATAAAGATTTTTCAGAGGCTTTCGCCGGGCTTAAGAGCACTCGAACAATTGAGCCGAACGAAAAGATTTGTCCGCAATATAAAGCGGCTTACGATAACTGGCTTGAAGCGATGAAGAAAATTACAGGCTAAGGATGGATAAAGCGAAATTTACCGGCGATAAAAAAGCACCGATGAAAACATTGCTCTCGGCGGCGGAACGCAGGTTCATCGACAGGAACGTTTCCCAATTTCCAAAATGGATTGAAGGCTATCATCTGACACTGACTACGCTTTTATGGTCGGCGGGTATTATAGCGTTCGGGTATCTCGCACAAAAAAATTTGAACTGGCTTTGGCTGTCATCGCTGATGCTGTTTATGCAGTGGTTTACGGATTGTTTTGACGGTGCGCTGGGACGGCACAGAGATACGGGAATTCCTAAATGGGGTTTCTTTATGGACCATTTGCTGGATTTTGTTTTTATGGCCTGTATCTTTATCGGGTATTCATTTCTGCTTAGCGGAATCCATCGAGAAATCATTTTGCTTTTGATACCTGTTTTCGGGACGTTTATGGTCAGTTCGTTTCTATCGTTCGGAGCAACGGGAGATTTCAAGGTTACTTATCTCGGCACAGGGCCGACGGAGATTCGGATCTGGTTTATTGTTCTTAATACGATTTTAATTTTTTGCGGCATAAAATGGATTGAAAAATTCATGGTGTATATCCTGATTATTTCTGTAATCGTTTTGTGTGTTGTCGTTTTTCGGACACAGAAATATATCTGGAAAATCGATATGCAGGACAAGGCTAATCGTACGGCCTAAAAAATTACATACTAAATGGTAATTGGTTTAGTATGAGTGAATAATTAGGTGAATATTTTCCATCTTTTTCAGCAATCATATCTGTTTTTAAAAGGGAATTCCAGTCTCGTGTAAATGATTTTTGGGTTTTGCCCTTGTCCAGATAGTATTTAGCAGTCAATTTTTCAATTTCGCTTAACGGCAGCGGATTAGCACACTCTGACAGTAAGAAAAGTATTTCTCTTTGCCGTTTGGCACTGTCATTCTCAATTGGTTTGAATATCTGATAAACATAATGCCGCCACGAAACCATTTGCACCTGTACTATGATGGTGTCAATAACATCCTGTAAACCATCTCGAAGACCCTGTATGGCATAAGCAAAAAAATCACTCATATCACCTTTTGTTTTACTTATTTTATCGAGATGTCGATAATATTCGGCACGAGTCGCGTTGTAATGATTGCTTAATAAATGGGCGGCCGGCGATGGTGCGCCAGATGAGAGCAAAATCATAAATTCAAGCAATCTTGCCGTTCGACCATTGCCATCATCGAATGGATGAATGAGTACAAAATAAAGATGAGATGCGATTGCTTTGATTATTGCTGCTGCAATTTCATCAATCCCTGCACCATCAAATGAGCTTAACCACTCGCAATAACCATTCATCAAATGTGAAACATCCTGTGCAGCAGGCGCTCGATAGCGACCTACACCCACTTGTCTATTGCGATAAGCACCCGGTATTGCCCCATCTTCCACTGGCACATTTGTTAACACATTTTTATTAAGCTCACAAATTAGCTCATTACTTACAGTTTTATACTTTTCAGATCGAATGTTACGCCCAATTTCATTACAAGCTTCAATGATATTTCTAACTTCCTGCTCAAGATATTTTTTGGAAGGCTCTATATTTGCCTTATTTTCCAAAATATCCCGTACCTGCTCCTCAGTCAGAGTGTTACCCTCAATGGCAGTGGTTGCAACGACGCCTTTAATTAAATATACTTTATGAAGTTCTTTGCGAACAGCAGGCGATAATGGAATTCTCTTTATATGGTCACATTTACTTACACATTGTCCTAACAACATCCAAGTTGTAAATGACAATTCTCGGAGATTTATCTTAAAAGAAATCCAAGGACATTTTTCTAATAATTTTTCAGATATTTTTTTCATAATTTATAACACCTAACTTTCTGTATCATAGGAAGTTAAATACAATAATTTTAATAATTTTTTAATAATTTTCAACATATTTTTTTAATAATTTTCATAAAGTATTTAGGAATAAGAATATACAACTGATTTGCATTTCAGCCACCCCCAAATCATTCGCCGATGATTTTTACGAGCACGCGTTTTTTGCGTTTGCCGTCGAATTCGCCATAGAATATTTGTTCCCACGGGCCGAAGTCGAAGCGGCCATTTGTAATTGCGACGACGACTTCCCTGCCCATGATCTGACGTTTTAAATGAGCATCTGCGTTGTCTTCGGCGCCGTTGTGATGGTATTGTGCATAAGGTTTTTCAGGCGCGAGTTTTTCAAGCCAGGTTTCAAAATCCTGATGCAGGCCTCTTTCGTCATCGTTGATGAAAACACTTGCGGTAATGTGCATCGCGTTGCATAAAACAATCTTGTTACTCTTATCACTTTACATTATCTGGCACAAGAGAACGGAAAGACAACTATGTTACTCACCGATAATTTTCACCAATATGCGTTTTTTACGGTTGCCATCAAATTCATAGTAAAATATGTGTTCCCAAGTACCCAAATGCATTTTTCCATCTGTAATTGCGACCACTACTTCACGCCCCATTACTTGCCTTTTCAAATGAGCATCAGCATTGTCTTCTGCTCCATTATGTTGATATTGGGAATAAGGTTTTTCAGGCGCAAGTTTTTCAAGCCAAACCTCATAGTCGTGATGCAAACCAGATTCATTATCATTAATAAATACAGAAGCTGTTATATGCATCGCATTAATAAGCACAAAACCATCCTTAACGCCGCTTTCAGTAACAAGCCGTTCGACCTCATTGTGAATAGAAATAATTGCTCTGCGTTTAGGGATGTTTACCCAGATTTCTTTCGTTAGCGTTTTCATATAACCCTCATTTTGAAATAAACCTCATAAAAAAGCAAGTGAATATCCCAACATATAAGGAATAAAAATGAATAAGCAAAAAAAAGAAAAAAAGCGGAAAAGATTTGCCGCAATTACACAGCAGATAAAGCTGAAAGAAACGGCTGAATATAAATCCGCCAAAGCAAGCAAGTATTTGTATCATCTTGGCGAATATCATAAGCAGTGTCCCGATATAGTTGCAATTCTATACTGTCGAGTATCTACGGGAGCACAAAAGCATAAGGAGAATCTTTATGCACAGGAATGGGCTTTACGTAGGAAGCTTAAAAAGCTAAATATACCTATTGTTAGTTGTTATTACGAGGTAAGTTCGGGCTGGGTTTTAGATTCTAAAAAGAGATGGGCTTTTAAAAATGCTGTAGCATTAGCAAAGAGGTATATCAAAAATGGAAAAACCGCCGTTATTGTTGCAACCTCAAGCGACCGTTTTTTACGAAATCGAGAGTTTAATACTAATACCAACCCTGATGTATTGCCAATTGTAGCAGAGTTCGAAGAATTTGGAAAACTAATCCAAAATATGCCGTGCGCTACGCTTCTGCATCCGGATATGCCGCCTAACAAGGTAAGAGGGTATCAATCCAAATGGGGGCAACGGACAAAAAAAAATAAAGGGGGGCGACCAAGAAAGAAAATGCCAGGATATAAAAAAAAATTGCGTCAGGAAAAATTGGACACCGTTATTCAGCTTCATAATAAGGGTAAAACGATAAGTGTTATTTCTTTCAGGACTGGCGTAAAACCCAATACCGTTAAAGATTGGATAGACCGATATTGTTATCTGTATAGCACTCAGAATTGAATATTTATTAAATGAAAAAGTAACTTTTTTATGTAATATTGATTATTCTTTGGGAGACGACTTAAGCATTTGCTACCGAGGGCACGGCAAATGTCTTAAATCCTGCAAGCTCTCCAAAGTTCAAATTGTTATACAAGTTCCCACCATTTGGCAGCAAACTTCTAAATAATCTAAATGAGATAACAGGCTTAGAAAAGAAGTTAATTTCTTAACGGTTTTTTGATTTTTTAAAAAGTTGCAAATCATTTATACAAAACAGAAAGGATGATTCCACTCAATTTTAACAAAATCCATTTTCAGAAAACCGTTAATAGTAATCAAAACTATTCTCGTTCAAAACTTTGTTTTTAAACCGCCCATGTAACTATAAAAACATATTCTGCTTAGATTATACATTCCTGCTGACTTAGCCCTTTTAAAATAGCTGAATTTCGCGTTTATCCAAGATATAAAGGGTTTTCATCGTTAATTTGTAGTATTTCTGCATGCATTTCGTTATAGGGCATTTAAAAGGGTTTTCAGTTTAATCGTTAATTTTTTGTAAAATATTATCTATCTGTCTCAGAAGCACTTGAAATTTATCAGAATATGGAGAATCAGCAATTTTACGGTATGTTGTCGTAACAAGAAAGAGTAACATTTCCTTATCTTTCTGCAATTTTTGTAAGCGTTGGTTTAACTTTTCTGTTTCAGCAGTTTGGCTTTTCACACAGTTCTCCGGTTTGATTTTAGGTATTGAGTCCTGTTGTGCTGCAACCTCATTTTGATTGTTTGGACTATTATTTTTTGTTAGCGCCTCTTTCATCAACTCTGTATTTTCTGCTGTCTTGGAAATATTAATAAATAATCTAATAACTGCACTAATACCTACAACAATGATAAGAACGATAACAATGGTTATTACTAAGCCTACTGATATTCCTAATGCCTCTGCATCTGTCATTTTATTTTCCCTTTCCTATAACCTTCTTTAATAATAAAATCATGCTTACGAAACTTCAGAAAATATGATTATAGGATGCATTAAAAAAGGGCATCGCTAAAATCATGCCCAGTTGAGGCCCGGCAAGGCCTACGAAGGAACATGCAAGCAATGCCCCATAGAGGGGCACTAACTTTCTGCATATCCTTCGTTTTAAAACTTGCCGGTTTCAACTGGAACGCCAAAATTTAGTGAATATCAATATTTAATTTTCGATAAAATTGTACTTATTCTGCGAACTGAAAACAAGTATAAAAAAAAATTAGAAATTATAGATTTTGTTCAAAAAACCCCAAAATTGCGTATATAAGAGAAGTATAATAAATATTATATTGATAAGCGGTTAACAAAATAAGTATATTGCATTAGAAAGTCTTTAAGCGTATTTTTCGCGGAATTGGAATATTCAAATATAATATGGATAATATAACAAGATAAGAGAGAATCATTTTGAATCCTCAAGTTATATTTCATTAGGGGTTTTTATATTGCTCTCTTTTATATTTTATTCCAAATATTCCTATTACAAATAAAACTATGGCAAGCGTTATAAGTAATCCTACAAAAATGTTTAATTGAGTTATCATCTTATTAAGTCCTTTCAAATACTAAGAAGGTCATATATTATAATCGGCTAAGATTTTTATAAATATTAAACAAACATGCTTTGTAAAAGCAATAACTAACGAGTTAATTTCAACAACTAACAGGTTTTTAACATTTTTATCAGATTTAAAAACCAAATCAAAAAATTTAAATTAGTAACTACTAACCAATCCGATAAGTGGGGACTCGACAAAATGTAATTTTGTGTATTATCAAAAAATATGTTCTATTAAAACGTAAGGATATTACCATATATTAGGTTGTTTATTTTTCCTTTAACAATTGTAAATTATAAGGGTTTTCTAAAATTCTATATGATCTCTTTATTTTTAAGCTAAAAATCGCTGATAAAAAGTTAAATTTTAAGGTACGTTATACTTGACATCTAAAAGCATAGAGGTTATAATATATCTTATGAATCCTAAATCAAAAAAGAACGTCGGAATTTATTGTAGAGTATCAACGCTTGACCAAGAAAAAGGCTTGAAGTCGCAAGAAAAGTCTTTGAAAGATTATTGCGATAATCACGACTTTAGCAATTTAGTTTGGTACAAAGACAAAGTCACAGGCTCAACAACAGACCGTCCTGCATTTAATAAGCTAAAGCAAGATATATTTAATGGAAAAGTTGATACAGTAATATGTTGGAAGTTGGATAGACTGAGTCGTTCTTTAAAAGATGGTATTACAATTCTTACCGACTGGCTCGACAAAAATGTTAGAGTTATAGCAACTGCCCAACAATTAGATTTTTCCGGTGCTGTTGGCCAATTAATCGCAAGCGTATTATTCGCAATTGCCGCTATGGAGAGAGAAAATTTGAGAGAGAATACTAAAAGAGGTATGGCGGCAGCAAAAGCTAAAGGGGTGAAGTTGGGAAAACGGCCAAAATTATTTGCGAAAGATATTGTTCCATTATTGCAAAGCGGTTTATCTATTGGAGAAGTAGCTATAAAGCTAAATAAAACACGACAGGCAATTTACAATGCTTTAAGAAGAGAAAATAGCAATCTGATTTATAATAAATTCTAATCGTAAAATTCAACTAATTTCTCCTTCAAATCAAGACCTGCTTTGCCTGATTTGCAGTATTTAATTTTTTCTGCTTTTTTCCCAGCTAAATTGACGATTTTATTTGACCTCTTAGTGTTTTCCCTGATAATGACCCCTGTTGTATGAAGGAATAAAAGTGTGAAAATATTTATCAGCTCTACTTATCGGGATTTAAAACAAATAAGAGAAAGCATCCAGCGTTCATTAAACAAAGCTGAATCTTTTTATTCTCGCGGTATGGAATTTTTTTCCGCCTCAAATGATAGCCCCAGTGATACCTGCTTAACAGAAATACAAAAAGCTGATTTAATAATTTTAATTATTAGTGATAATTATGGGTCTATTGTTCCAGGCTCAAATTTATCATATACGCATTTAGAATTTAGAGAAGCAGTAAAATATAAGAAACCTATATTAGCTTTTTTATATGAAAATCCAAGTGACCCATTTGTTCAGACATTTCAAAATGAGGTTTTGGGGCTAAATAAAGTAGTTGATCAATTCTGCAATGAACATGAATTACTTGGCAAGATATGGCCAGCTTTGTTCGATTATTTATATGAGAATGGTATTATTGTACAAGATTCTACTTTTCAAAAATTCGGAGATTTTTATTCAAAATATTTAAACCAGAATGCTGTTTTCAATCTTTGCCAACCGTTTATTGGAAGAAAAGACATAATCACTCAGTTAATTTCTTTTATCAGTGGACCACAAAAAATATGCATAATATTAGGAGTTGGCGGCATCGGTAAAACAAAACTTCTATATGAATTTTCAAATAACTTCAAAGACGATAAGTATGAATTAAGATTCTTATCTCCATATAAAAATTTTTCTCAACAATCCATATTAGAATTGCCACAAAAACCGACTTGCGTTGTAATTGAAGATGCTCATAGAAGAAGCGATTTAAATGCTATTTTTGAGACTGTTCTTTCTAATAATAATTATAAAATTATTTTAACTAGCAGGCAAAGTGGGTTAGCCACTCTACATAAATTAACGAGTTTATTCCAAGAGGATGATATTTTAAGAATAAATTTAGACAACTTAGGGAAGACAGATGCAATCGTTTTAGCAGAAGAAGTACTGGGAGATAATTTTAAACAATATGCAAAAACATTGGTTCGACAGTCAAGTGGTAGTACTTTAGTGATTTGCATAGGTGGAAAATTAATAAGAGACGGTAAGGTTTCCAGTACATTAATCGACAACGAAGATTTCAAATATAATGCTGTAGAAAACTTACTTGAAGAAGCGTACTTACATCACGAACCTTTGAAAACCAATATTAAAAAATTATTAGAAATACTTGCAGGAATCAATCCTTTTAGCGTCAATTCCAGTTTAGACGTGATAGCAAAAGAAATAGGATTGGAAAAATATCAGGTTAGTCAATTAATTCGACATTTAAAAACAATAGGATTATTAATAGAACGTGGTGAGAAGTTAAGAATTGCTCCTGATGTTTTTGCTGATAATTTAATCTTCAATGCTTCATGTTCAACAGGCCAATATTCTTCTGATTTTATAGACTATCTTATAACAAACTTTGGTGATGAATATTTTCTTAATATTCTAAAGAATGCAGCAGAATTAGAGTTTTCGCTTAATATCAATAGAAATAAATTAACAGAGAATGCTTGGGAAATATTTTTCAAAAAGTTTGAAAATGTAAGTTTTGATAAGCTAATTAACCTTTGTGAACAGTTAAAAGAAGTGTCATATTTTGCGCCTGATAAAGCGTTGAAGATAATTAATTTTGTTATCGAAAATTTTGAAAATGATTTGGCCGATGGAAGATTGATTGACAGAATATCTGCCATTTTACAAGAGATAGGAATACATCCAGAATTTACTAAAACAATTTGTCATATTCTATGGAGGTTGTGCAAAGAAGAAACGAAAGGTACATCTGAAAATTCAGGTGCCTACATTTTTAATGTTTTTAAAAAATTAGCTTCTCTTGATAATGGAAATACTTGTGAAGCTGTTGAAGGAGCCTTGGATGCGGTTAAAGAGATTTTGGAAAGTAATAAATTAAATAAGACTCATTGTTTATTATTTGAAGTTTTAAATTCTTCACTTTCTGCTGAATTAGAATTTAATTCTTATAATGCTCGTCAATTTTCTATCTCATGGGTTTCACCCTTTAACCAACCAACTGAAGTGTTGAATAAAATAAAAAAAATCCGCTACAAAGCTATCAATTTAATTAATCTGTTTGTAAAAACTTCTGATAAAAATGTAATTAAATCAACTATAGATTTTCTTCTCCTTCATATAAGTTGGCCTTATATGCATGGAAATCGCACTTCTAATTTTGAAAATGAATTAAATAAAGAAGGAATTGAATTTCTCAAGATTTTTAAAGAAATTATAGCTAAAAATAATAATGATTTTCTTATAGCCTATATTCGTACAAAACTTGAGGCCAAGAATAGTATAATCGATTCAGTAAAACAGAAGTTAGACGATAATTACCTAAATATTCCTAAAAAAACGCATGAAGAACTATTGTTTTTTTGCCTTTTAAATGAATGGGCACCTCATATTTGTTTAAATATAGAAGATGATAACAAACTTTTTCAAAAACAACAGGAAGATACAGCTAAATGGTTTTGGCAAAAGTGCGATAATGACCCAGCTAAATTAATTACTGAATTAACAAATCATCTTGAACAATTAAAAAATATTGTGCAAAAACTAACGATTGCAAGGTGCCAGACATTATAAATCTACTTATCAAAAACCCCGAAAAGCATTATAATTTTAGAATTCAAAATTGGCTGCCATGGTGCCCCAAAGAAAATATTTTTGAAGTCTCTAATGAGATTATAAATCATGGTAGTGAATTACAAAAAAAAGATTTTGCTTGGACATTTGGGATGTTTAGCAAATTATTTAATTCCAAAGCGCAATGTCTTGAAATGATAAGAAAAGTATATAATTTACCACTCGAAATATCGTCTTGTATCATTGACAATCTTGGGTTTCTTTATAATGATCTCGGTAAACCACAAGAAATTATAGATTTAATATGCAATTACGATGTAGGGAATAGTGGCAAGTTGTTAGAAGATTTATTACAAAATTTCCATACAACATATGGTGTCGATATTAGACAGCTTAGTCCCGAACAGACTGAACAGATAATTAAAAAAATTGAACGTATTGATGAATTCAATCGAGAATATTGGATTATTAACACTCTGAATATTTTAGCTGAAATTAATTTGCAGAAAGTAATAGATTGCTTATTAGGGCGAATTAAAGCCTCAATAGGAAAACGCGAAGATGGTAATTATAGACCGTTTCCATATATCTCTTCATCTTCACCAAAAGAGGTAGTTCTTAATTCTCCAGATTATATCATTTGTTTAAAAAAAATCTTAGATTTCTCAATTAAAAACCAACAATGGCAATCTTTTTTTTGGTGTCCTAAATTAGTTGTTTGGCTCGATCCCAAATTTACACAAACAACAAAACATTTATTGCTTAGTTTGTTAGATGATAACAATATTATAATTATAACAGATATTTTTGCCGAATATGAAAGGGAAATATTTTTTGACAATAATGAATTTGCTGAAAAATTGTTAGAAAAATCACATAGACTCCCTGAAAAGGTACGAGATAAAGTATTTAGCAAAATTTCATTTTTACCATTTAGTGGTATGCAGGATGTATCAGGTTTAGGAGAGCACGATACACTTGCTACAAAAGTAATTACTTTATGTGAAGAAAAATTAAAAGATACTTCGCTTAAACAATATCTGAAAGAATTCTATATTAATTTAAAAAAATTTGCAGAAGGAGAAGATAAAAGAAAACTTGAACGTGATAAATTAGAATTGGAAGAGGAGGAATGGGGCTAATGAATAGTGTTCAAACTCAAATTAATGGATTAGCTTCATGGTTTTATAACAACCTTGAGCGGGAAGGATTTAAACCCGATAGTTTACCAGAAGGGAATAATAATCATAAAGCAGTACGTGAAACAATTGACGGTCTTTTTGGCTCCTTTAGTAAACAGTTTGAGATAATGGCTTATTCGACTGCTGCGATTCTCAACTATACTGATAATATTAGAAATCGGGTGGTTCCAGAAAATAAAATTATAATTTTAAAGGGTTTAGAACATAAAATAAGTTTTCCTAACATATGCAATGAAAAGTTATTTTTAGTATTTTTTTATTCAATGTTATCCAGTTGCCATTCTATAAGAGATATCATGAACAACATAGTAAAGTTAAGATTTTCAGGGATTGTAATTGATATCTATAATATGAAAATACGAGAATTAAAAAATGCCCTCAAAGACCGTAATATTATAAACATTCTTAATCCTATGTACGATGAAGAAAAAGAAACCGATTTTGGTACAATTCTAAAAATAAGAACTTTAATTCATCATAAAGATTTTATGGATATTTTCACATCTGCTTCACCTCCAAAAGTCCTTATTGGTGGCAAAAATATCTGTATTGATGATTTTGCAGAATGCTATGTTTATGAAGTCATGACAAAATATGTCAAATCATTTTGTGATGAAATTCCACAATAAATTGATGCTTCGAAAAATATTAATTCTTTTATAGTAATTATAATATGATTTTTTATAGTGAAAGCTGAGCATATGACGAGTTCAAAACAAGATATTAAATTTATAAAAAATTATTTGAAGGAATTACAAAAATCCTACAAAATTCTTTCTGAAATTACATATGAGGACTTAATCATATCATCCGATCAGGGCGATGTACCAACTACAAGTTCTGAGGCTGAACGAGTTGCGCGCCTTGCGGACGAATATGGTTTTGATGGAACGTTGTATAGAAATCTAATTCCAGATTTTGATGATAATCCAACATCATTACAATCGATGCGACACCTAAGAAAACAAATTGAGGTCATCCCTAAAATTATTGCAAAGATTGAAAAAACAATCAAAACTAAAAATAAAGAAATTATTAAACCGAAAGATTTAGTTGATTTAGCAAAAGCATTAACACAAGTTCACATATCACGCACACAAATAAAGAGAGACATTGCTGCTGGTAAAATCAAATCATACAGGAAAAGTCCAAGAGGAAAACATATTGTAAGTTTCTCTGAAATACGCAATGTGTATTTAACCAAGTAGTATATCCGCGTCAAATTCGTTCAAATCGTATCAAAATCGTTTCACCTCGATCATTTTATAATACTTTTTTAAAAAACCGGTTAATAACAAAAGGTTCTAAAAAACCGTATATTCGTCTTAATTCTTATTAATTTTTTATTATCAATAGGATTAAAAGGTTTAGCGAAGCTTTTAAAAACCGTTTAGAACAAAAAGTGGCGATTTGCATTTAAAACGGGGCCAGATTTAGGTTAAAAAAGCATCGAAAAGGGGACCACTGTAGCGAGCCGAATAAAAATATCTTAAATTGTGTGAATTTAAGATAGG
>MWCF01000064.1 GCA_002069855.1 Elusimicrobia bacterium ADurb.Bin231
TCTCAACAAGCACGGTCATGGAGCGGGCAGATAAAGTAATATTGAATTAAAATACACTTATTATTCCACAATATTTCCACATTAATTAAGAAAGAACCAAAACATTATCGCGGCATATTTGCCAGTTGCTCTTGAACCGCGTTGACTATATTTGCTATATGTTTTCCTAAAACCGGCAAATCAACCATTTTGTTCAGAGCGACAAGGATACATGCTCCAAGTATAGTAACTCCGAGAAAAAAACCGAGTCCCCTGGCGATTCCTATCAAAAAATTTATCCATATCAGCCGCCATGGCTTTTTAACAAATCTGATAACATCTTCGAATCCTGTGGCGAATATATCTCTTACAGGTTCAACTACTTTTTTAATTCCTTCTTCATAAATATTTTTTCTTTCCTGGTTTTCCGTTTCCATAATTTCTCCGATTGTTTCTTTTGCCGGATGGATAGCAGTTGCTCGGCATATAACGAATTAAATGGTTATATGCCTTATTTCGCGAATAAACGCCGTACAAAACTTGCCCGCTGTTTCTTTTTCGATTTTATTCTGATGTTGTTGATATGTTTCAGCGTTTCATTTTCACCGAGCAGCGCACATTCCTTTAATCTCTTTATTTCGAACCATTTTATGCTCTTTACAGCAGGTGAAAGAACATAATCCGCGTTAGCCAGTTGCTCTCTGTCCAGTTTATAATACACAATATCGCTGGATCTTTTGGAAACCTCGAATGCGGATGTAAGTTTTTCATAAGGCATTATATCCGGCTTGGTGCTTACATCAACAGCAATCGCGAATTCGCAGCCAAGTGCTCTCAATGCAGTTACAGGAACCATCTGAAGAACTCCGCCGTCAACAAGGACTTTGTCGTCCATCTTTACCGGCTGCATTATACCTGGTATGGACATACTTGAAACAACGGCCTGCCTTAAAGAGCCGGTCTTGAATATTACCTCTTCCCCTTTGGCTATATCAACGGCAACGCAGGCAAAAGGTATTTTTAGTTTGCCGAATTCAATATCCGGAATAAAATATGAAACAATAGATTCAACCGAGGATTTTTCTATAAATGCTATTTTTAGATCTGAAAGATAATACAATGCCTTTTGTTTTAACCTGGCAATTGCTTTTCCAAGCCAGTTCTCAGATTCCTCTCCGGAATAATGTTCGAACTTCAGGTCTTTATAAATACTTGAATTCAAAAAATCAGTGCATCTTTTTTCGATTTCATTCGTTTTCATCCCTGACGCGAACATACTTCCTATAAGCGCGCCCATAGATGTGCCGGATAACATATCAGGGATGATGCCTGCTTCTTCAAAAATCTTCAGAACACCTATATGCGCCAAACCTCTTGCTCCTCCGCCTCCGAGCGCCAATCCGATTGTGTATTTTTTCATAATTTAGTACGCATTTGATTAAAAATTCAGTGTATATTGTATATTGCGCTGATAATGGTATTTTCGCGTTAAAACCGTTATTTTATGTCATTATATCAAAAAAAATCAATAATCGCAATTATTCTTTTCGTGAATTTCTGTTGTTTGTGGAACCGGAAACAACATAATTTTTAGGAGTGAATTTTACCATTTCTTCTATCGCGCTTAGAGTGTATCTGCATTTCGGATCCCACAGCAGCCAGTCAAAAATACCGTTGTCGTAGCATGCCTTGATCTGCGCTTTGACCTCATTGTGCCCATATTTGTATCCTATGGAAAAATCCTGAAGGTAAGGTCTGATTTGATAAGATGTGTCTTTCAATAAATATTTGGCGTCTGCTACGGTTTTGAATACCACTTTATAAGGTTCTTTATTCGGTTCTTTTATGCCGTATTCGTTTTTGTAATAATGCGACGGGTACATCATAGGGGAAACGAAATCAGCATTTGCCGTGATGTCGCGGAATTTCTGGCCTATGCCCATATCATGTTCTACGGAAGGCGTAAGTCCGAAAACATCAATGGAAACAGGGATATCCAATACCTCCCGCGCCATTGCCAGAAATTCTCCGAGAACTGCCGAAGCGGTTTCCGAACTGTGTTTTTGAGAATATCTGCATAGCTTTACATTGCCGTCGGAAGGGAACCGCAGATAATCGAACTGTATCTCTTCGAATCCAAGTTCTTCCGCCTGTTTCGCTATAGCTATATTGTAATCCCATACTTTTCGATTGTACGGATCGCACCACATATTTCCCTTTCTGTCGCGCCATGCGCTGCCGTCCGGCGTTTTTACCGCGAGACCGGGATTTCTTTTTGCCAGTTGAGTGTCTTTGAAAACAACTATGCGGGCTATGGGATAGATATTAAGTTTTTTCAGGTTGTTGAGATATTCAATGATCCCTTTTACGGGCGTTGTGGCGATGTTGTATTTTGCTGCGATATCAGGGCAGGATAAATAAACTGTTCCGTCGTATTCTTTTACTGCGATAACTATTGTATTAAGTTTGTTTCTGCCGAGTAGGGGAGTGAATCTGTCTGTAAGCGTTTTTTCGCCGGCTACCCACGCGGATAGATGCACGCCTCTTACAAACTCGGGTTTATCAACTTTTATGCGTTCCTTTTTTTGGACTGTGTCCGCGATATTTTGTTTGGTTGTCTTGGCGCAACCGTAAAAAATAGTTATCATTAATAAAAAAGCAAATATTCTTTTCATAATTGTTTAATTTTACTAAATAAAAAAGAATTGTAAACAAAAAAATTATGTCTGTGTCTGACGGTTTGAATAGAACCTGCGGAATGCCGTTCCCGGTGGTTAACTCTGTTAAGAAAGAATGTCCGGCTGTATCGGAATTATGAGCATGCAGGTTTCTTCCCGGATTGCGTTGGATATATATAGCACATTATTTTTGCTCATATACTCGGTTCTTGTATAATAAAATTTTTGCAAATCATTATTTTTTTAGGTAATGGTTCCAGAAACTTCCGCTTAATAATTCATCGTTAGTCTGTATCCTTACGACGGAACCTGTGATTTTCTCTCTTAAACGGAAATATCCGGGTTTGTCTTTTCTCTGCTCTATAGTATATTCCATTCTATTTTCGAAAATTCTTCTTAGAAGACAGGCTACTTCAGTTTCGCTGTCTGTAACAATAGCGCCGACCGCTACGCCGGACGCGAAATCAACGAGTCTGCTTAAAGGGTGAATGTCTTTATAAAATTTTTCTTTTTGCGACCTGTTGCAATAAAATATAACCGGTTTTCCCAAACTCAATGCCATGGCTGCTTCCGCGTCCTTGCCGTAACTTTCCTTTTCCCCAGCGCTGTACACAAGGACTTTAGAGCATTTGACCATCAGACATTCTATAAGGCCTTTGTCTTCATGCCCGTCTGCAGCGCTTATCGTAGGGTCGAAATATCTTAAGTTCAGATCTTTTAAATGCTCGCTTTCAAAAATCTTTTCGCAGAAATCCGCCATATTCCTGAAATCCTGTCTTGTGCGCATACTTGTTGCCATATATACATCAAGATCACCTGCCAGAGAAAGGTAGTATTCCGTATTGGCAATGGCGCTCATGCGCGCTTTATCATACCGCGCTGCTATGGTCTCGTATTTTGATTCTATATCCAGTTCGGAAGAAACGGTTTCTTCAAGAATATCATCGGCGGAAAAAAGAAACATCTGGTTATCCTCATTTATTCTTCCGGCTGACGGATGCTTGTTTATCAATTCCCGTATCTTTATGGTTTTAGGCCCGTTTTGGCACAGCGTTTTATAACTTTTTATCAGAAAATCTTTCAGCAGGCTCGCAGTCATAGGTTTGTCTCCGAAATTTTTGCAGGCCATCTCGGAAATCAAATACCTGTCGTCTTTCGCTATTTTCTTGAATTTCATTGCGGAGTCGCGGTTTTTAATAAGTTCTATAGGTATTCTCTTTGAACGGAAGAATTCTGTCAGTTCGGACATAGATTTATTTCTTAGCGCCTTGTATCCGTATTTTATATTCCCGAAATACAAAAGTCCGTCGATATATATTCTCGTTAATCCCCATTTTAAATGTTTTAGCGAAATTATCGCCTTCTCATTCCCGTAGGACGGGTCATAATCCCCCAGTTTCGTTATGTCGTAAGTATGTTCAGGCGCGGATAACCAGTAATACCTGAAAAAATCATCTGATACTCCAAGAGCCCGCGAGAGAGTAAGCAATTGATTTAACTGGACTTTTCCGAGTGGTTCTTTTTCTATCGCTGCCAGCCGGTCAAAAGATTCTTGGGTCCCTCCCTGCCCGAGCCATGCGCCTATACCTTTCGTGTCGTAAGATAAATCTTCGAAAAATTTTACTATGTCTGTTCTTTGCATGTGCGTTCTCCGTTTAATGGGATTATATTATTTTCCGTGCGTTACGCTTGCATCATGTTAACCTGCCCGCTCTCGCGGTACTGCCGCAGGCTATGTTTCACAGATTTCAGTTCTCCGTGCATTCTAAACTTTCACAAACATTCGCTCCGCAGTCAAACATTGATAATATACTCATTACTTCCTGCAGAGTTTTTGTTTTTAATAAGGCAGCTCTCAATTTTTTGCTCCCTGAGAAATTTTTGCAATACCATTTAAAGTGTTTTATTACGGAAGGGAATCCTCTCTGTCCGTAAAATTCCCATGCCAGTTCCGCGTGCTTTTTTATTATATGCAGAATCTCTGCCACTTCCGGCTTGGTTTCTCTGAAAATCCATGGATTTCCTAAAGCGGCCTGTCCTATGAGAACGCCGTCAAGGTTGTGTTTTTCGCACATATCCCTGCCGTGTTCAAGAGATGTTATTCCCCCGTTGCCTATGCAAAGTATATTTTTCGACCTGATTATTTCCGAGACAAATTCTAATTCCTTCCAGTCAACATCTCCTGTCAATCCCTGATGCGGTTTTCTTCCGTGAATTATTATCGCGTCCAGCGGAAATTCAGTCAAAAATTCAAACCATTTGGCTGTCATATCCCGATCTTTGTTGATGCGGGTTTTTACGGAAAAAGGGATTTTGCCGCGTGATTTATTTTCGTCTATGGAGCGCAGAATGTTTCCAATGATTTCGGCGGTATCGTGAAAATTGCCGATCAATGCCGCGCCTGCTCCGCGATGCATTATGCTTCTTGCCGGACAGCCGAGGTTTAGATCTATGCCGTCAAATCCCGCCTCAATTATTTTTTTCACTGTTGTCGCAAACGCATCCGGCATATACCCGACGATCTGGGCTACTATGGGCCTTTCATTCTCGGAAAAAGAGATTTTACGTTTCAATTTTTCGGGTTTGTTGATCATAAATTCCGCGCCGATAAATTCAGTAAAAATCACATCCGGTTTTGCAACTGAGATCTGTATTTGTCTTGTAGGCCAGTCTGTGATACCGTCCATAGGGGCAAGCCCGATTATGGGTTTTCTTAATATTTTCCAGAAATTATTAGTCATATTAACCTTTTTTATTGAACCTGCCTGTGAAGAACAGATGTTACGAGTTTATTGTATGTTAATTGTTTTCCGACAGCCGCTGCTAAAAAAATCTTTTTTTTGGGAGTAGGATGAAATTATTGTCTATTAAGAATTTTATGCTTGTGCAGCCGTTTGTTCTTGTAATATAGCAATATGTCCGCCAGGACCATAAAGGAATTTAAAATATACAAAAACACCACATTGTCCAGTCGGAAGAAGTATTTATGCAGCACTCCGGAGACATAACCGAAATAAACTATGAACAAAAATATTATGCTTTTTCCCTCCACGGATTTGGATTTGTATGATTTATAAATGGAAAAAGGCCACGCTGCGCCGAAACAGACAAGCATTACAATTTCATATATACTCATATTCTTCGCCTCTCTCCGATAATTTTATTCTTATAAATATATTCTACATAAACATTTGCTAAAATCAATATTTTTTGATAAAATAATAATAATGAAACGCCCCATTATAGCTATCACACTTTTCTATATAACACTTATTGCGTTTTTCGAATTTTTTGGCGTATTCGGCAGAATACCCGCGCAGGACATAGCCAGAAACGCTGTAGGTCAGCAGGATACCATTGCGGGCAAAATTATAAATGATCCGGAAGAGAGCAGAGACAAAATTACATTTGTCCTAAAAGCGCAAGTTCTCAACGGTTCTCCGGCAAAAGGGAATATCATAGTAAATGTTTACGATGAAAACACCCCCGTTTCTTACGGAGATATAGTTGAGATAACAGGCAAATTTTTCAGACCTGCTCCTGCGGAGAATCCCGGCACTTTTGATTACGGGCAATATCTCTCCAGAAAAAAGATTTATTCCATAATGTCCGTATATTCGTCGGGAAATGTGAAAGTCCTGGATAGCCAGCCGTCGAAGTTGTGGCAGTTCGCCATTTCCGCCAGAAAAGGCATGCTGGAAACATACAGACGGTATCTTCTGCCGGAACGTTCCGCTGTGCTCGCAGGTATAACTATAGGAGAAAAATCTGGTTTAACAGACAGAATAAAAAAGATTTTTGTTGATGCCGGCATAATGCATGTGCTTGTGGTAAGCGGTTCAAATGTCGCGTTCGTGGCTGTGATATTCTTATGGGTTTTCAGAAAAATATTCAGAATAAAGCGTAAAATTTCTCTTATTATTTTGGTGCCGATTATTCTGTTGTATGCAGCCCTTACAGGAGCAAATCCGCCTGTTGTAAGAGCCACTATAATGGCTCTTGTCGTAGTAATTTCGCTTCTTATATCCAGACATTCCGATGTTTATCAGGGGCTGTTTTTTGCCGCTTTTATAATTCTTATCTATAATCCGCTGACGCTTTTCGAGGCGGGTTTTCAGATGTCTTTTGTTGCAACGCTCGGAATAGTATATTTTTTCCCGAAATTCCAATCCCTTTCTTTTGTTCAAAAAACGCCTAAAATCGTTCAGTGGATCTTAAGCGTATTTTTCGCTTCATTATCCGCGCAGATAGCGATATTTCCTCTTCTGGCATATTATTTCAACAAGGTTTCTGTTATAGCCATAATATCAAACCTGTTTATACTGCCTCTTGTCGCTGTTCTTCTCGGCGCGGGTTTTCTTTTGTACTTCATAAGTTTGACAGGAACATTTTTAGTTATACCTATGGCGAGAATCACTGATTTCCTGGTGCTTGTAGTCACAAAACTCGCGGATACATTTGCGTCTGTCCCTTACGCTATAGTCAGGGTTCCCACCCCTCCGATTTATGTCATTGCGATCTTCTATATTATAATATTCGGTCTTCCCAAATTTCGTAATTATGTATGGAAACGGGTTTTGTTGATTTCTTTTATAGGATTATTTTTAAGTTTGGCGTACAGAAGATCTCCTTTCCGTTCCGACATGCTGAATATCACTTTTCTTTCGGTCGGTCTCGGAGATGCGGTCTATTTTGAATTTCCTAACGGAAAGAATATGCTGATGGACGGCGGCGGCAACTGGAATTATAAATATGATATAGGAGAAACTGTGATTTCCGCGTTTCTGTGGAATAAAGGCGTTTACAAGATAGATACAGTCGTTCTTACGCATCCGCATTTCAATCACTATCAGGGTTTGCTTTCGGTAATGGAAAATTTTCAAATAAAAAAGTTTATTAAAACCGAAGAAAATTCCGATGAAGAAGAATTTGAGCGGCTTATGGCAATAGCGCAGAGAAAAAACATACCTGTTTCTGAAGTGTCTGACGGAGATATTCTGGCTTTTGGAGACGTTGCCTTAAGGGTCATTAATCCGAATAAAATAACAGGCGACTCGGATAGAAATTCTCTTGTTTTTTATCTCGAATATGATGATTTTTCCGCGTTATTTTGCGGAGATATTCCGCGCATTATTCAGAATAAACTTACCGAGGATTACATATATTCCAAATTGTTGTTGGTGCCGAGTCACGGGAAAAAGAGATTGCTTGAGGATTTTATTGACGTTGTTTCTCCCGAGTATGCGGTTATATCTACAGACAAACCTTCTCGCGTAGTAATGGAACAATTTTCCGACATCAAGGTGTATTCTACGAATGTTTCAGGCGCCATTCGATTTGAAACCGACGGTCAAGTTATCAAAATAAGCGAAACCAACGCGGGTGCTCATTTTGATATGATAGTACCGGATTACAATTAAAATCTTTATGGAGGATATATGGGAAAGATAATTGTAGCGTTTAACGAAAAGAAACCCAATGCTGCGAAAATGGCAAAACAAATTCTTGAAAAAGCGAAAAAGATGAAACAGCCGGACAGGGATTTCGCTGTAGTTCTCGGCGGAGACGGTATGATGATAAAAGCAGCCCGCAGGTTCGCTCCCAGAGGCATACCTTTTCTCGGAATTAATCTCGGGAGGCTGGGTTTTCTGTCGGGTACGGATCATAAAAATATCTTTTCGTTTATAAAAAATATTCTTCACGGCAGGTACAGGGCTGAAGAACGGGCTATGCTTGATGTGGAAATGATAAAAAAGTCCGGCAGATCTGCAAAATTTATCGCGTTAAACGATGTGGCGTTGAAAAACGGGAGCGTTGTTCGCGTTATAGATTTGAAATTACGCATAAACGGTGAATTAATCAGTGAAATCACTTCTGACGGTTTGCTTATTTCAACTCCTACCGGGTCCACGGCGTATTGTCTTGCAGCTGGCGGCCCGATAGTTCATCCCTTAGCTGAGGTCTTGATAGTGGTACCGGTATCGCCTCATTCTCTCGCATACAGGCCGTTGGTGTTGTCGAACAAGGACACTGTTGAGATTGAAGTGTCAGACAATGATAATCCCATAGTGCTGTCTGTGGACGGCCAGCTGCACCGTTTCTTGCGTTCAGGCGACAAAGTAAAAATAAAAATTTCCGGTATCAAGGCAAAATTGATTTTTCAGGAAAAAAACGGTTATTATGAGGTTCTAAAAGAAAAATTCGGCTGGGGTAAATGAATATGTTGACGGCATTGAGTATAAAAAATTATGCTATAATAGGCGATGTTTCGGTGGAGCCGGATACCGGATTGAATATTCTTACTGGCGAGACCGGCGCCGGCAAATCCATTATAATAGACGCGCTCGGAATGATTTTAGGCGACAGGGCAAATGTTTCGATGATACGAAAAGATTTTTCTTCCTGCGAAATAACCGCCTCTTTCTATATAAAGAATCATAACAGGATTTTTTCTTTTTTGGAATCAATGGGGCTGCGGGCGGAAGAGACGCTTGTAGTAAAAAGAGATTTTTATCGCGACGGCAGGACAAAATGTTTTATCAACGGCGCGCCATCGACTGTCGGAATGCTCCAATCTCTCGGCGAATATCTTGTGGATGTTCACGGGCAGCATGAACACCAGTCGCTTATCAAACCTGAAACGCAAAGACTTATGCTTGATTCCTTTGGCCGTCTTGACGGCATTACTGAAAAGGTAAGCCGCCAGTTCTCGGAATTTACGGATATTGGAAAACGGCTTCGGGAATTGCTTAATTCTGAACGGGAAAGAGAACAGAAACTGGATATTTATAGGTATCAGTTAAAAGAAATAGAATCCGCGTCTCTTGAAAACTTCAATGAAGAAGATGCTGTAAATGAATTCAACCGGTTAAATAATGCCGAGAAACTTGCCGAAAATGCATCCGGAACTTATTCTTTGCTTTACGATTCCGAGGGTTCTGTAACGGAAAAACTCGGGGCAGCCCGCCGTTTTCTGGAAAATCTTGTTTCAATAGACGGGACATTGGCGGAACATCTTAATTCTTTACTGTCCGCAGAAGAAACTCTGAAAAATGTGTCGGAGGATATTCGTTCCTACAGAGACGGTATTGAATTCAATCCCCGCAGGCTGGAAGATCTCATATCCAAAACGGAACTTTTGAAACGTTTAAAGAAAAAGTATGCTCCAACTGTAAAAGATATTCTCAAATACGCCTCTGATATAAAAAAAGAGATGGAATTTTTAGAGCATGCTGATGAGGCAATAGAAGAACTTACTAAAGATCTTAAATCCGCAGAACAAAAACTGAAAAAATCCGCTCTTGAATTGTCGAAACTGCGTTTGGATACAGCAAAAAAACTTTCAAACGATATAAACAAAGAACTTGCGGATTTGGGGATGGGAAAAGCGAAGTTTTGTATTTGCGTGGAACCGGAAAAGGATGAAAAAGGCGGGTATGTGTATAAATCCTTCGGCATAGATAAGATAGAATATAAAATATCAACCAATCCGGGCGAGGAAATGAAACCTATTAGCCATGTTGCGTCCGGAGGCGAGATGTCCCGCGTAATGCTTGCGCTTAAAACCTCTCTTGCCAGACAGGATAAAACGCCAACTCTTATTTTTGATGAAATTGACGCCGGTTTATCCGGGCCAATGGGACAGGCAGTAGGGAAGAAATTAAAGGCATTGTCTGACAGACACCAAATTATATGTATTACTCATCTTGCCCAGCTTGCTTCTTTTTCAGACGCTCACTTTCATATAACGAAAAAAACCATTGACAACAGAACCACAATATCAGTTAAACGTTTGACTGATGCCGAAAAACTTGAAGAGGTATCAAGAATGCTCGGCGGCGCTGTGGTTACAAAGGCCACAATCAAGCACGCGGAAGAATTAATCAAGCAAGCAAAATGAATCCGGTATAGTCGCAGTCATCCTGAACACATTCGTTTCACTCAGTGTAAACTCCGTGAAGGAGCCCGCTTTTGCCGTCATTCTGAATGTAGCGAAGCGGAATGAAGAATCTTGTCTTGGCCTGTCATTTTGGGCTTAAAGGTTAAAAAATGTTGTTGAAACGATCTCAAAAAAGTAGTATTATCGTCTAAAAAGTCGAAAGTCA
>MWCF01000065.1 GCA_002069855.1 Elusimicrobia bacterium ADurb.Bin231
AAGAACAAAAACACACGGTATTATTTTGAACATATCCGCAGAAAAAGAAGTAAACTGACGGAAGATCCCCAACCCGTGAGAAAACTCAAAGATCAACGATATTCCGGTAAACACGGCAAACGATATTATCACAATTAAGTTAAAGCCGATTGTTCTGCGCGACATTAAAACACCTCGCCGAAAAAAATTCCGGTTACAACAGCAATGATTATGGCTATGATAAATCCCGCTATATTTCTCAAAATCGTAACTTTTGTTCCAAAATACATTTTTTCCAGAGGAAAGGTAAGTATTCCTACCATCATAAGGGTTGTGGTAAATGCAGAAAGCACCATATAAGGAACACCCTGTTTAAGCAAGATCCCGCATAAAGGGAACGCGATAAAACCCGGCATAAGAGTTATAGATCCTA
This sequence comes from Elusimicrobia bacterium ADurb.Bin231, assembly GCA_002069855.1. GTDB lineage: Bacteria > Elusimicrobiota > UBA8919 > UBA8919 > MWCF01 > MWCF01. Next base: position 413 of record MWCF01000065.1, read on the forward strand.
CGCAGGATGCAATAAGCACACTTAAAATTTTATTTTTTCCGCTGAATAAATCTGCAATGGCAAATCCAGAAGTAAAATAAACCGCGCTTGAAACAAAAATAATCATTACTATAAATGCCGGAAGCATTTCTATGAACATATTGAATGCCACCTTAATTGCGAGGACCGATTTTTTGCGATCAGCAAAAAACGAAGCGATAAAAGCGGCAAAAGTCAATAAATATAAAAACCACATAACTGATATTTCACTCCTTTTTACACAATTCTCAATCGCCAAACAGATAATTTTTATAGCTTTGAATAACAGTATTTGATTACATTTACTTTTTCCAACATAATTAAACCGTCGGTAACAACTTCATCAAGAAACGAGTATTTATATTATACCAAATCCGTATTTATAAAAAAAGAAAAAATTCAAAAAAAGAAAAACCCCGCTATTAAAACGGGGCAATCCATATTTTCCAAAATTGGCTGCCGGGCTAGGACTCGAACCTAGAACGGATGGTCCAGAGCCATCAGTGTTACCATTACACCACCCGGCAAAATCAGGTTTTAGTTGCTAAGATCCTGTTTCTTTCCTTCTTTTTCCAGTTCGTACACATAATTCAACTGAAGATTTGCAAGCATTGAAGACAGCAGCTTTTCCTCGTCTGGAGTTAAATTCCCGCTGGTTTTTTCATTAAGCATTTCGAGAATATCTATGGAAACTCTAGCCTGTTCAAGATTTTTTTCTATTTTTTGATTTAACGGATTCGCAGTTTTACCGAGTTGCTGCATCGCAGCAGAGGATAAAGTATAAAGCAAACTTAAAAAATGCGTGTCAATCTTTTCCTGTTCAGCCATTGATTTCTCCAATTAAATAATTAACTCTTTTTAGAACTCTATCCCTGCCGAGAAGTTCCAGCATATGAAACAAAGACGGCCCTTCGGTTCTTCCGGACACAGCCACCCTTACAGGATGAAAAATCTGCGCTGTTTTCAGAGATTTTTTAATTGCGTATTCTCTTGTTACGGTTTCCGTTGACTGCTCTGTAAATTCCTTTAATTCGGAATACACTACAGCAATATCATTTAATATTTCAAAAACGCCCGGTTTTTTCACAACTTTATCCAAAGCATTCTTATCATATATAATATCATCTTTTAAAAAAAAGTCAATAAGATGCGGCACGTCAGACAATAATTTTATCTTTTCCTGCTCTAAAAATACGCATTTTTGCAAGTAACCGATATCCGACGCCTCGAAACCCGCTTTTTCTATAAAAGGAATGGCTCTGCGCGTTAATTCTTCAATCGGTAGCTTGCGGATATATTCTCCGTTCATCCATATAAGTTTTTGTATGTCGAAAATAGCGCCGGATTTGCCGCATCTTTCAATCGAAAATTTGGCTATCATTTCTTCTTTTGAAAATATCTGCTGGCTGTCTTCAGTTGCCCAACCGAGCAGAAGCACATAGTTTAACACCGCTTCGGGAAGATATCCTTTTTCCTTGTAAGATTCCACAGCCACATCGCCCTGTCGTTTTGAAAGTTTGGATTTATCCGGATTCAACAACAAAGGCAGATGGGCGAACACAGGAGGATTCCAGCCGAAATATCTATATAAAATTATATGTTTGGGAGTAGATGAAAGCCATTCTTCTCCGCGGATTACATGTGTTATTCCCATCATCCTGTCGTCCACGACATTAGCCAGATGATATGTAGGATAACCGTCGGACTTAAGAATTACCTGATCGTCTATAAGAGAACCGTGAAACTTGACTGTGCCTCGTATGGCATCGTCGAAAATTATCTCTTCCTGAGGCATTTTCATTCTCACTGTAAACGGTTTTTCCTTTGCAAGTTTGTCTGACTCCTCCGGAGACAATGATTTGCACAAGCCGTCGTATTTAGGCGGCTGTTTTTTCGCGATCTGCGCTTTTCTCATCCCGTCAAGCCTGTCGGCGCTGCAAAAGCATCTGTATGCAAACCCGTTCTTTAAAAGAAAATCCACCCGCTCTTTATAAATATCCAACCTGTCCGACTGAAATAACGGGCCTTCGTCGAAATCCAAACCTGCCCACTTAAGAATATCAACAAGTCCTTCAGCGGCGCCCTCAACAAAACGGGATCTGTCTGTATCTTCTATTCTAAGCAGAAAAATGCCGTTATTATGTCGCGCGAAAAGATAATTATACAGCGCCGTGCGCAATCCGCCTATATGCAAAAACCCCGTAGGCGACGGAGCAAATCTGACTTTAATCATATATTCTCAATAGATAACCTTATTCAAAGGATATTCTATTATCCCTTCCGCTCCGAAACGTTTTAGTTCCGGAAGTATTTTTTTAAGAGTGTTTTCTTCAATTATAACTTCAAGCGCGACCCAGCCCGGTATGGTTAACCTTGATATTGTAGGTTTTTTGAGCGCCAGCAGTAAATTCATTATCCGGGCAATATCTTTTTCCCGAAGGTTCATTTTAAGACCGACAAGACCGAACGCGGCAAGAGCGCCTTTTAGCAATATCGCAAGATTTTCTATTTTTCTTTTTTTCCACGGATTTTTAAACGCCTTGCGATTTGCAATCAATCTCGTTGTGGATTTTAACAATTCCGCGACTATCCGCAAATTGTTCGCTTTTAAAGAAGAACCGGTTTCAGTCAGTTCAATCACAGCATCCACAAGAGCCGGAGTTTTTGCTTCTGTAGCGCCCCAGGAAAATTCTACAGTCGCTTTTACCTTATTATTCAAAAGATATTTTTTTGCGACATTCACAAGTTCCGTTGCGATGCGTTTCCCTGCCAAATCTTTTACAGATGTTATTTTTGATTTTTCAGGCACAGCGAGCACCCATCTTACGGGTCTGAACCCGCTTTTAGCGTAAAGCAGTTCACATACTTCATGTACATCCGCGCCTGTTTCGCAAATCCAATCATATCCTGTAATACCCGCGTCAAAAACGCCATCCTCAACATATTTAGCCATTTCCTGCGAGCGCACAAGCATAATTTCCAGTTCCTGATCGTCGCATAAAGGAAAATACGAGCGGCTTGAACAATAAATTTTTATCCCGGCTTTTTTAAACAATTCAAATGTGGACTCCTGTAAACTTCCCTTTGGAAGCCCAATCTTAAGTTTATTCATCAATTCCTCCGTTTTTTATCTCATATTTTTTATTATAGGATTTTATTTTATTAAATTTCTATCTAAATTTCAATTAAAAACATCAAAATACCGGTCAATAAAAGATTTATCCAAGGCAAAACGATTTAACTGACTGTTTATTGACTCGCTTTCATTACTGCTTTGTATTCAAGCGTAAAAATTATCTCCCGGAGTTTTGCCGGTTTTCCATCTTTTATGAAACCAGAACCAGTGATCAGGATATTCTGCGCAGAACTTTTCATAAATCTTCGTATAGGCGCAAGTAAATTCAAATATATCCTTTTCCATATCTCCTGTAAACTTGTATTCCACAGGCACAAAAATAATTTTATGTTTATGACTCGGTTTTTGCCTTATGCAAAAGCCCATAAATATCGAAGCCCCGGTACTTAACGCGAATACAGCTGGACCCTTATTTGTAGCCGCATATCTGTTAAAAAATTTCACAAAAACACCGTCTCGTCTTCCTGCGTCCTGATCGGCAAGAAGGGCAATGAACCTGCCCCTTTTTATAGATTTAAGACAGGTTCTGAGCGCAAACTTCAAAGGTATAAGCCCGAGCCCCACCATTTTTCTGTAAGATTCCACAAGATTGTTAAAATATTCATTATGTTGTCTATAAAAAAGCGCATCCAAAGGATACCCCTTGGCGCATAAAGCAGCTCCCAGCAACTCCCAAGAACCGAAATGCGCTCCTATAAGAACAGCACCTTTTTTTTCCGCTACAAGATTGTCAAGCGGTTTTGTTCCCTCAAAATCCACGAATCGCAATACTCCGATTTTTTTAATTCGGGGCAATGACAAAAATTCCATAAAAGACATACCTATGTTTCTGTAAGAATCTCTGGCTATGGCCTTTATTTCAGATTCATTTTTCTCCGGAAAAACAAAGGAAATATTTCTTAAAACTATTTTTCGTCTTATTTTTAATATATAAAAAGCAAAATCACCGATTAGGCGACCTAGACATAACACCAAGCCGTAAGGCAATATTCTTAAAAAAAGACCTGCTATAACCACAGCAGCAAACTCTATAATATGTTTCAATTTTTTCATAAAATCATTTTTATAACCTTGCGATCGTAAAAATATCCGTTCTTGAAACGCGTAATTTTTAAATAAAAACTGGATCTCTCCGCAATGACAGAAAATCGGTTTAATCTGTGGATTAGAATTACTGTGATTTTCTTTTTGCGGAAGGAACTACAATGCCGCCAGAAATTATCATCTTTACGGCGTCATCAACTGACATCTCAAGCGGAATTATATCATCCTTCGGAACAAGAACAAAAAAACCGGTGGTGGGATTAGGCGTGCTCGGCAAAAATACATTAACGACTTCCTCTTTGGTTTTTTCCTGCGCTTCCCCCATAGCGGAAGATGTAAGAAAGGCAATGCTGTAAACACCTTTGCGCGGCCATTCAATCAAAACTACCCGCTTAAAACTGGCCTTATTGGAAAAAAATACTTTAGTCAATTTTCTTAAAGCATCATATATGCCGCGCGCCATAGGTATCTTGAGCAGCAGCGTTTCAGCCCAGCCGACAAATTTTCTGCCGATTATATTGGACGCCAGAACTCCGACCAGCCATATCACAAACAAAGTAATTACAGCGCTGACAAGAGTTATAACTGCTGCCGGCATATCAGTATAGACGAAACGCTCGAAAAACTCTGTAAAAAAAGGAACAAAAAATCTTCCCACCATTTTGAAAATAACCCAAATAATATAAATAGTAAGAAAAAAGGGAAGAATAACCGCAAGACCTGTAAAAAAATATTTCTTCATAAATAAAAGTATATGAAAAATTTACGTTTCTGTCAATAAAAAACCTCCCAGACATTGCGGGAGGTTTTTTATATAAAAGAAACTTATTTCTTTTTAGCTTTTTTAGAAGCGGCTTTTACTCTTACTGTAACGGATTTTGCTACTTTCGCTCCATCTTTTACAGTGTAACGAACATTAACTTTGTCACCTGCCACGATATCGGCAAGGGCAATGTCATTTTTCGCTTTTTTGATCTTAGTGTTTTCATCAAGAGAAACTGTCTCCTGAGATTCCACTTTGTTCTTCTTGACGGTGAGAACTATTGTTTTTGCCTCAGCATCAATAGAAACCACAGTGCCGCTTAAACTTTTCGCAGCTGCTTTTTTCTTTTTGGCTTTTTTCGCCGGCACTTTTTTCTCCGACGCTGCCGCCGGATTTCCCGCTGTCTCAACAGGCTGCGCTATACACAACGAAGACATCATCAATCCACACAACAATAACAGAACTAATTTTTTCATCTACATCACCCCCTGTATTCATTAATTATTTTAATTATATAAATTTTTTAGAAATTTGTCAATAAAAATCCATAATGAAAAATTTTGCCTTGATTGAATGTTCCGAGCACTGTCAAATACTCATTCTGCCAATTTAATGTCGCCTCTGATGCCTATATCGTTTCCGATAATTATAATCGCTCCCTTAACTTCTCTTAACGTCTCGGAATACTTTAAAGCCGCTGGAATATCATTCTTGCTTTTTACCATATTGCCTATCTTCGTGGCAACGGCATCGGCAAAACTTGCAGAAGAGGCAAAAATCGTAACTGAATCTGAATAACCGAAACTAAGCGAATGACCAACTGTCCCGGAAGAGGTACATATACCTAATGGAGTATCCTCAGGCGCAATTTCAACGACCAATTGACGCGCAATCTTCGAATGCCCGGAAAATATCCCTATCTTAATTGGCTTATCTGCAATCGCGAATATATCTCCGCCGTTTTCTATTACAACTGTTTTTGCCAAAGGCATCAAGTCCCTGCCTATAAATTCCGCTATTGCTCCTGCGACAGACGCCATAGGACCGACTCCGGCTTTTTTTGATTCCGAGATCATGGAAAGAACTATATCCGGAGCTGACGGCAGAGCATTCAAAGGCACCAGAGAGAAGAGAAATTCCGGACATATTTTTATATATTCGCGCAATTGACCGCGGTACACAGACAACAACTCTTTTATTTTTGCGCTGAATTCGCTTTGAGATGTGATAACAAAAAGATCAGATTCCCCGTCTGATACCTCATATTTGTAAAGCCCTTCACGTTCCAGAAAATTTCGATAAATTCTCGGTTGATACATTTATATACCGCTTCCGCCGGCAAAATTCTCGTCCCGGTTGAAAAATTCTTCTTCTATTTCTCGTTTCTTCTTTTCCAGATATTTGTCTATTTCCGAAGTAATGCCTTCCAGTGTTTCAATCTTTTTTATCCGGGTTTCAAGTTTCTCCTGTTCTCTGACCATAAATCTTATCGCGTCCGCTATCGGGTCAGGAAGTTTGCCGTGTTCAAGTTTTTCAATATCTTTCGCGGAAAATCCGACTCCAACCCTTGCCGGTATTCCTACAGCGGTAGCATTCGCGGGGACATCAGAAATAACCACAGAACCCGCTCCTACCCTCGAATTATCCCCTATTCGTATCGGACCGAGCACAGTCGCTCCGGCGCCGACTACAACATTGTTGCCAAGAGTCGGATGTCTTTTTCCCTTTTTCAGAGAAGTGCCCCCGAGAACAACCCCCTGATAAATAAGAACATCGTCTCCAATATCAGTTGTTTCTCCGACAACAACCCCCATACCGTGGTCGACAAAAAATCTTTTACCGATAGTCGCACCAGGATGTATTTCTATACCGGTTATGAATCTTGCGAATTCAGATATTATGCGGGCTACGGTAAAAAATCCCTTGTTATAAAACCAATGAGATATTCGGTAAAACCAAAGCGCATGCAATCCCGGATAGCAAAGCAAAACTTCAAATATATTTTTTGCCGCCGGGTCCTTTTCAAATATAACGGCTATATCATTTTTGATTGTAGTGAACATAATTTTGTATTATACAAAATCCTTTAGAATTTTCAATGCCGGTTGCGTTTGAATTTCTTTTGAATTTAAGAAACTTTATATCTTCCGAACAAGCAGCTGAGAATCCGGGCGAAAAAACACTTTTTACCGACAGAATTTAAATCTTTCTTAAATATAATAAATGCTCAAGATTGCCTTTGGGCCCCTTTATAGGAGAATCGACTCCTCCGATATATTCCAAGCCAAGAGATTCAGCAACCCCCTGTATTTTCGATATGGTATCTGATCGGACTGATTCGTCTCTTACCACTCCCTTTTTTGTCTTCCCACGGGGGGCTTCGAACTGAGGTTTTACAAGCAAAACAATCTCTCCGCCTTTTTTCGCTATTTCCGCGACTTTGGGAATCACTTTTTCAAGAGATATAAAAGACACATCAACAGCCAGCAGATCAACAGGTTCTTTTATGGTTTTTGCGTCGAAATATCTTATATTTGTTCTTTCTATATTGACAACGCGGGGGTCGTTTCTTAATTTAAAATCCAGCAAGCCGTATCCCACATCCACGCAATAAACCTTCTTTGCTCCGTTTTTAAGCAGGCAATCCGTAAATCCGCCTGTGGACGCGCCTATATCCATACATATTTTTCCGGCAACTTTAATATGAAACTCGTCAACAGCCTTTTTTAGTTTCCAGCCGCCGCGGGAAACAAAATCTTCGCGTTTATCAACCTCTATTTTTTGAAGGCATCCGACCAGAAAACCGGGTTTCGTCGCGCAACATCCGTCAACAGTAACCTTGCCTTCCATTATGTAGGCTGCTGCGCGGCTGCGGGATTCGCTTAACCCGTTTTCAACAAGGAATATGTCTAACCTGATTTTTTTAGCCATTTGGTGATGGTATTAAATATACCGTCGGAATCCAGTCCGTAAATGCTCCGTATTTCCTTCTGATTCCCGTGCTGCACAAATTTGTCAGGAACGCCTATACTCAAAATTGAATTTTTTCTGTCGGACAACAACTCGCGCACCGAACTCCCGAAACCGCCTGATATAACATGTTCTTCAACGGTAACGATTCTTCCGGTTTTATCCGATATCTCGCGCATAAGTTTGTCGTCAAGAGGTTTCACAAAACGGGCGTCAAGTACCCCGCAGGATATTCCTGATTCGTTAAGTTTTTTAGCCGCGTCCAAAGACGGATAAACTGTGTTGCCTGCGGCAAAAATAAACATATCTTTTCCTTCAAGAAGAACAGATGATTTGCCTACAGGAATTATTTTTAAATCCTTGGAGGTTTTCACTCCTGCAATCTTGCCGCGCGGATATCTTATAGCGCAGGGAGATTTCAGCGAAAAAGCCGTATAAAGCATATTTTTTAATTCATTCTCATCGGAAGGAGCCATAACCACCATATTGGGAATCATCCTGAGAAAGGTTATGTCGAATAAACCCTGATGCGTGGCGCCGTCTTCTCCTACTATCCCCGCTCTATCTATCGCAAAAATGACAGGCAGATTCTGAAGACATACATCGTGTATTATTTCGTCCAGAGCCCTTTGAAGAAAAGTGGAATAGATCGCGACCACAGGTTTAAATCCGCTCGCGGCAAGGCCAGCGGCAAAATCCACAGCATGCCCTTCGGCTATACCGACGTCAAAAAATCTATCCGGATATTCTTTTTGAAAATCCACCAAACCGGTGCCGTCTGCCATTGCCGCTGTAATGGCGACTATTTTAGGATCTTCTTTGGCAAGTTTTACCAGTGTCTGAGAAAAAATTTTCGTGTATGTAGGCACTCCGGAATCTGATTGCGGCTCTCCTGTAATAATATTAAATCTGCCTATGCCGTGAAATAGCGTAGGATTCAGTTCCGCCGGCTGGTATCCTTTTCCCTTTTTTGTAAGTATATGCAAAAGAACAGGTCCCTTCATATTTTTCACATTGGACAGTATCTCTATTAATTTTTCTATATCATGACCGTCCACTGGTCCGAGATAGGCGAATCCCATTTCTTCAAAGAGCATGCCCGGAAACAAAAGCACCCTGAAACGTTTGGCAACGCGCATAATCTGCGAGCCCCAGAAATGTATCCGCGAAAGAAATTTTTCCACATTTTTGTAAAGCCTGTTATACAGACCGCCTGTAAGAAGTTTTGTAAGATACGCAGCAAGAGCGCCGACGCGATGAGATATAAACATTTCATTATCGTTAAGTATAACAAGCATATCGCATCCTGAATGTCCTGCGTTTAAAAGTCCTTCGTAAGACAACCCGCCTGTCATTGCCCCGTCCCCGACTACGGCAACTATCTTGTTGTTTTTGCCTGTTAAGCGACCCGCGGCGGCAATACCGAGAGCAGCTGAAATTGCTGTAGAAGAATGTCCTACTCCAAATACATCGTATTCGGATTCTTCAATTTTCGGGAAACCGCTTATACCTCCGGTCTGCCTGAGAGTAGAAAAATTTTCTCTTCTGCCGGTAATTATCTTATGCGCGTACGCCTGATGCCCGACATCCCAGATAATTTTATCTGCCGGAGAATCAAAAACATAATGTAAAGCAATAGTAAGTTCCACAGTCCCGAGAGAAGATGCCAGATGCCCTCCTGTTTTCGACACAGTGGAAATCATTAAATCTCTTATCTCCTGAGCGACCTGTCCCAATAATTCGCGTTTAATCAATCTCAAATCAGAAGGTTTGTCTATCTTTTCCAGAATACCCATCTATTTCTCCCTGTTTATTACAAAATCCGCTATCTCAGACAACGTTACCGCGGGCCTGCCGAATATTTTCAGATCATTCTTTGCCGACTGTATTAATTCCGAGGACTTACGGGCGGATGCATCTATGCCGAATACTGAAGGATATGTAAGTTTCTCGTTATCCGCGTCTGAACCGCGTTTCCCGAGCTTTTTTTTATCTCCCAAAATATCCAGTATATCGTCGCTTATCTGAAACGCTATGCCTATTTTCCTGCCGTAGCCCGCGAGAGCGTCAATCTGTCTTTTTCCCGCGCCTGAAAGCACCGCTCCGGATACCAGAGACACCTCTATCATTTTCGCTGTTTTATTCAAATGAATATATTCTACATTCTCCCGTCCCCGGTTCGCCGGACACCTATTGTGCTCCATTAAAAGATCCATAACCTGTCCGCCTATCATACCGGAAACGCCAGCCGCGGATGCAACTATTTTAACAACCATGGGATCCATTATTTCAAAAGCGCGGGTCAGCAAACCGTCGCCTGCAAGAATAGCAATACCCTCTCCGTATTTTATATGAGATGTGGGCTTTCCCCTGCGCAGATCATCATTATCCATAGCCGGAAGATCGTCGTGAATCAAAGAATATGTGTGTATCATTTCCAAGGCGCACGCTGTAGGCAATACCTTTTTTATACTGCCTCCGCAAACCCGCGCGGCGGCAAGACACAAAATCGGTCTCAGTCGCTTTCCCCCGGCAAACACGCTGTAAGCCATAGATTCATTCAAAATTTTCGGACAGGATTTTGAAACTCCAAAATATTTTTTTAATTGAGAATCTATCAACCGGATTTCTTTTTTAAAGTAATTTGATATGTTCATAATAATTTTTAACACGCGCGGAATATTTCATCACAAAAAAATGAAACGATATTTTTGAGAATAATTTAAATAAAGAATGTCAATTTATCTGCGTAAAAAATATTATAAGAATTTATAAAATCTTGTCAACAGCAATTTCAGGACATAACGGCAATTTCTTGGAATATTTTTTTATCAAACATTTGGCTGTTTCAACGGCAAGGTCATAGGATTTGTCGTTAAAACTCCGTATTAACCCGCTCGGGCCGGAAAAATTCCGCGAATTAAGAAAAATGTCTCCCTGGATACAGGAAACTTCAAGATTTTTGTTTTCTTGTTCATTCCTGCCTAAAACGCATAAGAACCCGTCAATCCAGAACACTCTTCCTTTTGACAGAAGTTCGCAATCTCTGCCGGAACAATCAGGCACATTTCTAAACAACTCAGAAAGTTTTGCGGAATATATTTTATCAGTCAGAATACATCCGCCAGCAGGAGTCGGATATTCGTTTATGCCCAATCTACAGGCAAGTTCTATATGGTTGACACGGGATTTGCCGGAAAAATCGTATAATGCTTCTCTATTCACAATCCCCAATTTTTCCGGGATGGTGATATCAAGAAGTTTTGCGGAAAGAGGCCGCAAAACCAGTCCTTCGGCAGCCCCTTCTTTGTCCATAAGAGCAAAAACTCTTCTGTTTTGAGAAAACGGCCGTTCATCCAGCACATCTCCCGTAGCAATAAAATCATATCCGGATTCCCGCATCATCATAGCTGCGGTTTTCAGCATCAACAAATGGCAATCGATGCATGGATTAAGCCCTTTACCTCTACCGAATTCGGGATGTTTCACAATTGCCAAATGCTCTATTCCGAAATCAAGTATTTTCAGAGGCAGACCTAAATTACAAGCGGTTTTTTGCGCGATATCGCTTCCGAAGAAATGACTTTTAAAAGATAATAATGTTATTTCTATATTCTGTGCGGAAAGAATTTTTGCGGACAGAATGGAATCCAGCCCGCCGGAAAAAAGCAAAAGACATTTAGCCATAAATATTTATCAAAATAGAAAAAGCGGGTGATGGGAATCGAACCCACGTGACCAGCTTGGAAGGCTAGCGTTCTACCATTGAACTACACCCGCACTTATTAAAACATTTTAAATAAAAAATCTTGTTTGTCAATCTCAAAGCGCCTGATGAAAAACGCAAAACACTTTCAAAACATTTGTTGATATATCTTAAAAAAGCCGGCGAGAGGAATCGAACCTCCGACCAGCGGTTTACAAAACCGCTGCTCTACCGCTGAGCTACGCCGGCATTTAATGCTCTTTAAGCTCCAAAAACCCCGGAAAACAGAGTTTTTATAACTTTATATGACGCTATTTTATTAAATTATATTATAATTGTCAAGTAATCGAATTGACTCGGATGGTAAGTTACGAATTAAAAGCACACAGTTTTAAGGAGATTTAAAATTTAAAGGCGCACACATGGTCAAGTTCTAAAAAAGACTATAAAGTAGTCCAGTTTGTCAAGACCAAAATTAGGCATCAGTTAAGGTGAAGAAAGTTGTCGCCTAAAGAACCCGCGATTTTTTCAAGATTTCTTCCGTTATCAAAATATATCTGTTCAGGCGTTTGATACTCCAGCGACTGATGGAACCGTTCTCTATTGTAAAGATCAAAATACTTTTCTAATCCTGCCTTTGCCTCTGGCATAGTCTCGTAGCCGTTGAGATACACATCTTCATATTTTACAGACCGCCACAGCAGTTCTACAAAAATGTTGTCATACGCTCTGCCCTTGCCGTCCATACTTATTGTTATGCCTCTGTTCGTCAGCACGCTCAAAAATTCGCTACTCGTGAACTGGCTGCCCCGGTCAGTGTTGAATATATCAGGACTTCCGTACTTGTTTAGTGCCTCTTCCAGTGCCTCCACGCAAAATCCGCTGTCTAATGTGTTCGATAGCCGCCAACTCAATACATACCGACTGTACCAGTCCATGATCGCCACCAAGATACGCAAAGCCGTGCCTCAGGCTAATATATGTTATATCCGTGCTCCACACTTGGTTCTGGCGAGTCGTAGTCACGCCGGTCAGCAAATACGGGTATATCCGATGCTCCGAATGCGGCTTGGATGTGCTTGGTTTCGCAAATACCGCCTCAAGCCCCATAGTTCTCAAAAGCGTGCGCACATGACACTTGCCCACTTTGTAGCCATTCGCACGAAGCGTCTCCCTCATACGCAGCACTCCGTAAAACGGCGTCTTTGTGTACTGATCGTCCAATATGTTCATCATCATATTGTCCCGCTCGCTTATCCCAGCCGACCTGTAATACAAAGTTGACCGGGTTATTCCCAGCATCTGGCACTGCTTTCTCATACTGCAGCCGCATCTGCTTTTGTCAATGAGTTTTTTCCGCTCCGTCAGCCCAAAAGTTGCAATCTTTTTTTGAGCCAGTC
>MWCF01000066.1 GCA_002069855.1 Elusimicrobia bacterium ADurb.Bin231
CTGCTGCTCCCCGTCTTTGATTATTTTTCGCTCTTTCAATAAATTCAATATCTCTTCTTCAAACTTTTTGAAATATTCCACACCAAGCCGCTTCCTCATCCTCGTTAATGTCGAGGAATCTATCTCTTTCTCACTCACGAACTGATCATAACCGCAAAAATATTGGACATATGGATTCTCTAAAAAATATTCTACCACTTCTTTGTCGCTTAACACCGTCTGATGTTTCACTATCATTAACCCGTTGATTAACTGGCTGTCTTTACCGGGCCTGCCCAATTCAGAAAAATATTTCCTGTAAATATCTTCCATCTCTTCCCACGGTATCAGGTCATGTAATTTCATCCAGCGGTTCTCGGAATTTAACTTCCCGCCGAACGGCATCATTTCCGTAAATAAGTCTCCGGTTCTGCGATCTTTGCTTTTATAGGACATTTCTTGCCTCCGCCAACTTTCCAAACTGCAAGGGTTTTTGACGCTTTTCTTCGTTTTCCTTGCAGTTTTGACGTTATTTTCTATGCCCTATTATACCTTTTCTTCGTCTTTATTTCAATAAACTTTGGCTTTTCTCAGTGAACCCTATTTATTTGTTATGTTACATTCATAATTACTGTCTTTTTTGTCATGCTGAGTGTATACGAAGCATCTCTTAATGTCGTCATGTTGAGCAAAGCGAAACATCTCCGTCTTGTTCCTCTCGCACATGTTTTTTTACGGACAAAAGCAACAGCGAGATTCTTCACTTCGCTACGCTACATTCAGAATGACAGCGCCTTTTTTATGCTGCCTAATCCTTGTTGTCATGCTGAGTGTATACGAAGCATCTCCTCAATATCATTCATCTCCGGATTTTTACCTTTAATTAACAAAATTTTCTTCTCTCTTGTCCACCCTTTAATTTTCTTTTCAACTGCTATAGCTTCAAGAGGCGTCTTAAATACTTCAAAATAGACAAGTTTAGTGATATTATACCTCTTTGTAAAACCATCTGCTATTTTTTCTTTATGCTCATAAATTCTTTTTGACAAATTTCCTGTGATACCTGTATATAAAACACTGTTCCCTTTATTTGTCATAATATACACATAATATTGTTTATTCATTTATTCTGTCAACAACCATTTAATTTAACTTTAAAAAGCGAGATTCTTCACTTCGCTACGCTACATTCAGAATGACAGCACCTATTTGTCATCCTGAACAAAGTGAAGGATCTCCTAACATTGTCATGTTGAGCAAAGCGAAACATCTCCACACTGCGACTCTTCTCCGTGTTATTAACGGCAACTACGGGATTCTTCGCCTATTGGCCCAGAATGACAACATCGTAGTATGATGGCCATGCTTTTATTTTTCTTTGAACGCGAATACTGTAAATATGTATATGTCAACATCACCTTTTTTCCACGCGTCCCGCGGCAGTCCAGCTTTCTGATAACATAATTCAGACATAAAATCTTCTTTTTTAGCAAGTTGTGGATGTTCCCAAACCTGCGGCAGAAACAAACCGCTTCTGAACCCTTTTTTCACTACAACCCCGTGTTTGCCTTCTATTATTTCATCTGCTGAAGAAATCTTTTTAATAGGAGACAATACGGAAATCTCTATCTCTATGTCTTTCATTTCCGATTTTGTTACAGGCAGAAATCTTGTGTCTTCAAACGCAGCAGCAAGCGCAAGTTGAGAGACAGCCTCGTAAATGGGCATCCGGGCTTCCGTAGTTCCTATGCATCCTCTGAGATTATGATTTTTTTCAAGTGTTACGAATACAGCTCCGTCCTGTTGAATTTCTTTATTTTTTGTGCCAAATTTATACTGTTTTCCTGTTTCCAAATACCGGGTTATGGATTCTCTCGCTATGGATAAAAGTTCTATTTGAGATTCCTTTGTCAGAGCGAATTCCTTTTTCGATATATTTTCATTTTTAATGTCGGTTTTTTTTCCTGTTTTTATAAAAGCTACTCCGCCGTATCCGACAACTCTTTTTTCGTCGCCATATTCAGATGCCGCGGAATTGGAGTAAGATATTATTTTTGCGGAGTCGCATCCGAGCATTTTGCATACTTTCATTACAGACACTACCGCAGGCAATCCGCAGAGCGTGCAATGGAGATTTGGTATCCCCTGAGACAGCCATTTTGCATCTCTTTTAATGAGTTCTGCTGTGTCGAATTTTTCTATGGCCTTGAGTATGTCATTGTCAACTATTTCCGCGTTTTTTTTGTCCGGGTAATGCGTCATATCCGTTGAAGCCACAAATACCACTTTTTTCCCTTGAACGGATTTAAACAGGATGTTGGCAAGATCGTCGGAAAATTCCATATCATTAATTAGTATCGGCACAAGTTTAAAATTGCCAAGCACTTTTTGTAAAAACGGAATTTGTACCTCAAGCGAATGCTCAGGATAATGAGGTTCATTATTGATTTTAATTCCGGTATTACCCGCTGTAATAATTTTAACGATGTCTTCATCTATATGAACATTGCCGAGAGGGGTGGAAAAATCTCCGCCCGACCATACAGCAGCGTCTTTTATTCTATAATTGTGGCTTGATCCTATCAGGATTACAGTGTCAATTTTTTTTCCTGTCAACTGTTTAAAAACAGATGCCGCAGTTTGTCCGGAAAAGACATAGCCCGCGTGAGGAGATACAAGTCCGAGTATTTCTCCGGTGTAATCGGATTTTTTTGCTCGTGATAGAAATTCATCTATCATTCCGGATAGAGAATGCGCGTCTCCAGGATAAAACTGCCCTGCCACTGCTGCTTCCCGTACCATATTGCCCTCCCGGCCGCATACGTGCGCCGTTCCAAGGAGAAAAATAAATGTGAATTTAAATAAACTCATTAAAATTTATTTTACAAGTTTTATTTTTTTAAGTCAATAGGTCGCTCGGGCATTGCCTCGCGGAACCAACTTGGCATAGAAGCCGGTCTCTCACTCAACCCGCTGAAAGACTTAAGCGTGTTTCCGTGAAGTTCCGTTTGGCAACACCCTCGCTCCCGCAGGGTAAGTGGTTTTGTTTTTTAATTTAATAGTCCGCTCGGGTATTGCCTCGCGGATGGTGAGTGGTCAGTAGTAAGTTGTAAGTGGTTGTCATACCTGGAGGTTGGGCCTGGGGCGTATAAAGGTAGTTGCAGGGATTGTCCCTGCTATTAGTTATTTAGTCGCACGCCCTTATCGTGTCTGTTGTTTGGGGTGGTATAGCTACAACAATTCCCTCATTCTCGCGGATAGTAAGTAGTAAGTGGGGATCGGGGAACTGTTGCTTTTTTTATTTATAATACTAAAATAAAGGTTCTTTCTTAATTAAAGTGGAAATATTGTGGAATAATAAGTGTATTTTAATTCAATATTACTTTATCGGCCCGCTCCATGACCGTGCTTGTTGAGAATGTAAAACGACGGAATAGATCCTACGATAAAGGCAACAAAGTTCGGATGTTTCATTGACTTTTTTACTGATAATCAATGCGCTGTTCATTTTTATGCTTTTTACCGTCTATAAATCATGCTGTTTTTCCACAATATTTAAGAAAGAACCAAAATAAATAATATGGCAACAATAAAACCTTTTTGCGGAGTAAGATATTCAAGAAAAAATATATCACATTATGTGTGTCCTCCTTATGATGTTATATCCGCTGCGGAAAAGAAACTTCTGGAAAAGAAGAGCAAGTACAATTGCGTGCGATTGGAATTGCCTGATGTTTATTCCGAGGCCCGTACAAAATTCGATACTTGGAAAAGACACGGCATTTTGAAAAGAGATACTGCTCCGGCATTTTATTTATACACTCAGGAATTTCGGCACGAAGGGAAAAAGTATATAAGAAACGGTCTTTTTGCTCTTGTAAAAGCGGAAAAATTCGGGAAAAATATTTTCCCGCACGAAAAGACCCATAAAGGGCCTAAAATAGATCGGTTGAACCTGTTAAAAGCGACAGGCTTAAACATAAGCCCTGTTTTTTTTCTTTTTCCTGATACAGGGAATTTTTTTCAAAGGTTGTTTTTACGACATAGCAAACAGGAACCTATAAATGTCTCTTCTGCCGGAGGTGTAACCGAAAAGATGTGGGCAGTAACAGCAGATGTTGATGTTAAATGGATAAGAAATTATTTAGCCGGTAAAAAATTATTTATAGCGGACGGCCACCACAGGTATGAAACATTTTTAAATTTCGCGCCCAATAATTTTATGCTCGCATTTATATGCCCTTTTGAAAGTCCCGGACTTCTGGTATTGCCGACCCACCGCATTTTTAAAAGCTATAATGAATCTGCTGATATTGCCGGTATGCGGAAATTTTTCAATTTCCGGAAGGTTGATTACATAACAAATCTTTCAGACAAAGAAATCGGGTTTCATTACAAGAATAAATTTTTTATACTTTCTGTTAAATCAAAAAAGATTACAACAGGTATAGAGTATCTTCATAAAACTTTTCTGAAAAATAAAACTGTCGAATATACTAAAAACTTGAACGAGGGAATAGAAAAAACAAAGAATAGCGGTTTTTTATTCATAATAAGTCCTTTGAAGGTTAAAGAATTAAAGAATGTTATTTCTACGCGCAAGGTTTTGCCTCAAAAATCCACATACTTTTATCCAAAAGTTACCACAGGTTTCGTGTTCAACGAAGTGGGGAAAAATAATTGTGCAATATGAATTTTTGCGCGGACATTGTCTTAGCTGGACGCTGTCTGCCATAGCATCGCTCGGGTATTGCCTCTCGGAACCGACTCGGCATAGAAGCCGGTCTCTCACTCAACCCGCTGAAGGATTTAAGCGTGTTTCCGTGAAGTTCCGTTTAGCAACACCCTCACTCCAGCAGTTGTGGGTAGTCAACGTCGTGAAAAAATGTAGTTGCAGGGCTTGTCCCTGCTATTAGTTATTGTGTGGTAGTTATGTAGTCGCGTGTTCTTGGCGTGCCTGTTGTTTTGGGATGATTGACGCAACAACACTATCGAGTGGAATGACCGGGAATATTACCGGATTCCGATTGAATTTTAGGTTTTCTTTTTGTACAATAACAAACAAAGCCTTTCCAAAGAAAGACGGTCGCAGTTTTTAAAAACAATATGAAAATATGTTGTTTTTCAGTCGCATCCGGACTGATCTTATGCCCGGATATGTTAAGGTGATATACAATGAATACAGAAATAAAAAAGTCAGCGGCGTTTCTTGCTGTTACATTCATCATAGGCTGGATTTTACTCGCAGCGGTAATAAAATTTCATCCTAAACTCCACAATGCCGAGATTTTATTGATTGGATTTGCGTATGCCTTTCTGCCGATGATTGTGGCTGTTATTATGCAAAAAGCGATTTATATGGAGCAGATAAAAGAGCCGCTCGGGATTTCGTTTAAACTTAACTGGTGGTATCTCGTGGCATGGCTTTTTCCTGTAATTCTCGCTTTTGCGGCTCTGGCTGTAAGTTTATTTTTCCCGGATGTTGAATTTGCCACAGGTAAAACAGAATTTATAGACCGCCTTCAATTCCTGTTTTCCGAATCACAGATAAACAAGATGAAACAACAGATAGAGGTTTTACCTTTGCATCCCGTCTTTTACGCTCTTATGCATGGAATGACAGTGGGAATAACAATAAACGCCCTTTTCGCTTTCGGCGAAGAAGTGGCTTGGCGCGGTTTTCTTTTCGGGAAACTTTTACAAAAAGGTTTTTTTAAGATGTCTTTTATAATAGGTTTTTTCTGGGGCCTTTGGCATATACCTATGGCTTTGCAGGGATATAATTATTCGTCAAATATTATCGCCGGAATTTTTATGACTGTTTTTTGGTACATTCTGCTTTCACCGATTATTTCTTACATAAGGTTAAAATCCGGTTCTATTCTTGCTACAGCAATTTTTGTGGGCACTTTGAATTCCACTTACAGAATGCCTCTTATACTGTTAAAGGGCGGTTCTGAATTCCACATAGGGCTTACCGGTTTCGCGGGTTTTATAATATTGGCTATTACAAATCTTGCCATATATGTGTACGAAAATGTTCCGGATGATAACGAGATTTGCGAATCAGGCAGCGAACCATCCGCCGGTTGAATTTACTTGTTGACAATCAGGTTAAAAAATTTATAATGATTTGTATGAAAAAAGGGATACCAATAGTAGTTTCTTCGCCGTCAGGCGCGGGCAAAACGACTCTTATAAGAAACCTTAAAAAAAAGGTCAAAGGATTCGGATATTCCGTATCAGCCACCACAAGGCCTAAAAGCAGCCAGGAGATTGACGGCAAGGATTATTTTTTTCTTTCGGAAAAAGATTTTTTGAAAAGGAAAAAAGCGTGCGAATTTGTTGAGACCGCAATTGTTCACGGGTATTATTACGGGACATTGAAATCTCAGTTGGACAAGCAGCTTTTACTGGGAAAAGATGTGTTGATGGATCTTGATGTTATAGGCGCTTTGAATGTAAAAAAACTTTATCCCGAAGCTCTATTGATTTTTATTAAGGCTCCATCTATGAAGATACTTGAAGAACGGATAAGGAAAAGGAGTCGCGATCCTGAAAAAGCAATACAAAAACGGCTGCGGAATGCCCGCAAGGAACTAAAATATACCAAATATTACGATTATGTAATAGTGAACGATATTCTTGCGGAAGCGTCTAAACAATTTATTGATATAATTAAAACGGAACGGATGAAAAAGAGATGAAAGGAAAAAACATAATTATCGGTATTACAGGTTCCATTGCCGCGCATAAATCTTGTGAAATAATACGTTCTTTGGTTAAAAAAGGAGCTAATATTATTCCTGTTATGACTAAGAATGCTTGCAATTTTATAACTCCGTTGTCTGTTAGCGTGTTATCAAAAAATAAAGCATATGTTGATATGTTCGGCACAATTTCCGACTGGGAGGTGGAGCATATATCAATATCTCGCAAAGCTGATCTTATGATTATCGCACCTGCTTCCGCGAACATAATAGCAAAACTCGCCTGTGGTTTGGCTGATGATGCTCTTTCAACGCTTGTTCTTGCAGTTAAATGTCCGGTTGTTGTTTGTCCTGCTATGAATTCGGCTATGTATGCGAACAGGATTGTTCAAAAAAATATTGCCGCGTTAAAAGAATCAGGTATGATTTTTATAGGTCCTGAAAACGGTGAACTTGCCTGCGGAACGGAAGGTAAAGGAAGGATGTCTGAACCGGATAAAATTGTTTCTGAGATAGATAAGATGCTTTCCTTGAAATAAATGTTTGCCTGCCGAAAATTTAGAGTTGTCAAAAAAAAATATTTATTAGTTATTTTGAGTTTCAATGTGTTGTGCGCAGAGGATTGAAGAATCCCGTCTTTAACAGCGGGATACTTCGTTACACTCGGCCTGACTACAAGGATTAGGCAGCATAAAAAAGGCGCTGTCATTCTGAATGTAGCGCAGCAAAGTGAAGAATCTCAAGGTAGTCATTCTGATGCAACGCCGAAGAATCCCGTTGTGGCTGTCATTGCGAACGAAGTGAAGCAATCTCAAAGGCGGAGATTACTTCGTCGTCCTGATACAATTGCGACTCCTCGTAATGACAGACATTTTGTCATTGCGAGCGCAAGCGCAACAATCTCTTTTTTCTCAGGCAGAGGACATATTAAAAACTTTTTTCACGCGCTTAATGTGTGATTTTATTCAATGTAAACAATGAGCAAAACAATGAAAAAGAAAACAGTGCTTATAACTGCCGGTCCGACGAGGGAGTATATTGACCCTGTAAGATATATTTCCAACGGTTCTTCCGGTAAAATGGGTTATACTCTCGCCGAAGAGGCAGATAGAATGGGTATGGATGTTATACTTGTCAGCGGGCCTACAAATCTTGTTCCGTCGCGGGATATAAAATTTATCCGGGTCTCATCCGCTAAAGAGATGTTGACTGCGGCAAAAAAATATTTTCCGAAATGCGACATTTTTATTTCTTGCGCCGCAGTAAGCGATTACAGACCGGCAAAGTATTCCTTGGAAAAGATTAAAAAAAACGGGTCGCCGTTAAATCTTAAACTTCTTCCTAATCCGGATATACTTCTTTCTCTTGTGAAATCCTTTAAACAATTTCGCAGCAGACCGAAATTTATAGTGGGTTTTGCTCTTGAAACTGAAAATCTTATTGCCAATGCTTTAGCTAAAATGAAAAATAAGAGAATGGATATGATTGTTGCGAACAATCCGGATTCCATAGGCTCTGTTCGTACCTCTTGTGCCTTGATAACAAAAGAAAAAATCATGCGTTTTCAGAATATTCCGAAAATACGCCTTGCGAAAATTATATTGTCTGAAACAATAATCAGTCTTTAAAAAATTATTTTATTTTTAAAGGGATGAAGTTTTCCAGTTCGGTTTTTGATACTTGAGTGTTCCCTGTGATGCATTGGAATATTTTGCGAATGGATTTTGATTTTATAACGTTTAGAACTTTTCTTAGTTTTTCCGTTTTCCCTTTTTCTTTTGACGGATATATTATGTTCACATGGTTTTCCGCGAGGAACTTCATTTTGGCCGGTATAAGCGCGGCACGCAGCATAACTTTTTTTGCGGCTCCGGTTATTCTGTTTACGGCAATCGCAGGGCCCGTGTCATAATGAAGCGCTTTTATATATTGATGTTTGTGAACCGGCAGATTTTTATTTAATACAAGTCCTTTCAGCGTGATATTTTTAGACCATATTAAAGGGATGTTTCCTTCGGGATTGTCAGTCAATAATTTTTTATTTTGATTCCATACTATTTTTCCCGTTTTTACTGAGAATCCGGATTCTTTTAATGTTTTTGTTCCGGTGAATCGGTTGTTGAGGAATTTGTAATTCTTGCTGAAGATTATCAAACCGTTTTTACTAAAGATATACTGACCGGTATTTTTTTCCTTTGATAATACCATCAGCATAACAGTTTGGTTGGCTCCGTTAAAAATATCCGGAGAATCAAGTATCTCAATGGATTTTATTTCCGCGTTTTGTATTATATGGGTTCGTAGATTTTTGAAATATGCGCCGTTGTTCATTGCCGGCGGCACAACATAAGCAAGGTATCCGCCTTTTTTTAGCATCGCGAGTCCGAGGTATATGAACATAGAAAATATATTAACTCTGCCGCTGATTACATCTTTGAATCTTTGCGCTGTTTTAACGCTTGGAGTAAATTCGAAGTAAGGAGGATTCCCTATCACAAAATCGAATTGTTCGATATGGGTTTCAAATAGAGAATTTGTCTTTTTAATTTTTGCTTCAGGAATTGTTTTTGCGCATATTTCTACAAGTCGTCTATCTTTTTCCCATCCGTAAAGGACAGGATTTTTAAATTTTTTTTTGGCGGATATTAAAAATTCTCCTGTTCCGCAGGCAGGATCAAGAATTACGGGTTTTTCTTTCATCGGCAAAAGCGAAAGCAGTTTTTCTCTTATAGTGGCAGGAGTAAAATATTGTCCTCTGGATTTTCTGTATCCCGCTGGGGTTTTCATTAAATATTCGTCTGATAATTTGTGAAATTCTTTTTTCATATTACAGGTTACCTTTGACTTTTTGCCATATTTATTATTATAATATCTTTGGAGAAATATCAAGGAAAAAATTTTCCTCTTGGAGAACTTTATGAATGATTTCGAAGAAACGGTGCTTCTGGTAAAAAAATATGCTGAACAAATGATTGCCGACGGTGTGAAAACAGTTGAAGCCGGCGAGAAGATCATTTGTCCGGATCCGGATAAGAAGGGAATTGCGAATAGAGAAAAAACATTCATCGAATTATCCGGTCGCGTTAATCAATGTAAAAAATGTCCGCTTGGATTGACCAGGAAAAATTCTGTGTTCGGCGAAGGGAATATTAACGCAAAACTTATGTTTATAGGAGAAGGACCAGGTTATAATGAGGACTGTATGGGAAAACCTTTTGTCGGCCGTGCCGGTCAGTTGCTGGACAAAATTATTAAAGCAATGGGGTTTGCTCGTGAAGATGTTTACATAACCAACATAGTAAAATGTCATCCTATGAAAGATCCGGGGCATCCGGATATGAGAGGAAACGACAGGAAGCCGACATTTGAGGAAATCGCTGTTTGCAGAAGTTATGTCGATACACAGATAGATGTTATAAAACCCAAAATAATTTGCGCGCTCGGCGGCGTCGCTGCGAGCGCATTATTGAATCTTGAAGCTCCCATAGGCAAACTTCGCGGAAAATTTTACGATTTGAACGGCATAAAATTAATGCCTACATATCATCCGGCGGCTTTGTTGAGAAACGAATCCCTTAAAGCGCCTGTCTGGGAAGATATGAAAATGATAATAAAAGAATTACAGCAGGCAGTTTAGGAGAATTATTTAATATGATAGTAGAAGTTTCTTTACCTTTAAACATAGAAAAGGTGTTCTGTTATGAATCAGATACCGATATCCGGTTGGGTTGCCGCGTGATTGTTCCGTTCAGAAATAAAAACATAGTCGGGGTTGTTACGGGTTTTTCTGCGGATACCGGTATGGCTCTGAAAAAGGTAATTTCAATTCTTGATGAGACACCTCTGATAACTTCTGACTTGATGGAACTAGCCGGATGGATTTCAAAATACTATATGTGCTCTTTCGGAGCGGCATTGAATCTTATTGTTTCCGATATACGGCCTACACAGGGCAAAAAAAACGACAAGAAAATTTCGGTAGCGCAAGCAGCAGACATTCAACTTAACGCGGAACAAAAAGATTCAGTTTCAAAAATAATATCCTCTTTGAAAAATCCCGAGTCAACAGACAGGACTTTTCTTCTTCACGGATTGAATGATTCCGGCAAAACAGAGGTTTATATCAGAGCGATAGAATGGTGCATTACAAACGGATTTTCAGCTATATTTATGGTGCCGGATGTGTCTTTGATAAGCCAGTTTAAACAACAATTTTCAGAGAGATTCGGCGATTCTATGGCAGTATGGCACAGCGGGCTGTCAAAGAGCGCGAAGAATCGGTTTATATGGCGGTTGGAGCATGGCGAAATAAAAGTGGTTATAGGCACCAGGTCCGCAGTTCTTCTGCCGATAAAAAAGGCAGGGCTTTTAATTCTCGACGAAGAAGACGATGAGTTTTATAAAAACATACAAACTCCAAAGTACAATGCTGCGGAGGTCGCCATAAAAAGGGCTGAGATATGCGGCGGGGTTGTGGTGCTTGGTACTGCGACTCCGTCTGTTGAAACATATTTTAACATGACAAAAGGGCAAATAAAGTTGCTGGAATTATCCGGCCGCGTTAGGAACAGTCCGATGCCCGGTATTAACGTAGTTGATATGAGAAAATTTGGAAAATATGTTTTTTCAATACCTTTAAAAAATGCGGTTAATGACGCACTGGCTGCCGGCAGGCAGGTTTTTTTCTTGGTGAATAGACGAGGATGGTTCGGCAATGTTAGATGTTTGAATTGCGGTTACGCGGTAATGTGTCCGAAATGTTCTGTTTCTCTTACCATCCATAAAAATCCGTTGAGGTTTTTATGCCATTATTGCGGATATAAAAGAGAACCCGTGAAATATTGTCCTAAGTGTAATTCCATTCTTGATTATTCGGGAAGAGGCACGGAAAGAATAGAGGAATTATCGTTGAAATTTTTTCCGGGAAGGAAAATTGTAAGAATCGATTCCGATTCTGCCAAGTCATATGATATGGCATATAAGATAATGAAATCAGGCGAACCCTGCATACTGATAGGGACTCAAATAGCGGCAAAAGGCTTTGATTTTCCGAATCTTACTGTAACAGGTATATTAAATGCGGATACAGGTTTGTCTTCTTCGGATTATCGCGCAGGCGAGCGTGTGTTCTCTCTTCTTACCCATGCTGTCGGCAGGACTGGCAGAGCGGATTTGCCCGGCAAAGTTATAATTCAGACATACAATCCTGAACATTATGTGATAAAATCCGTTACCGGATTTGATTTTAAGGGTTTTTACGAAAAGGAAATAGAATTCAGAAAGGAGTTCTTTTGGCCGCCTTTCGCAAAACTTATTGCCGTAACAATTTTAGGAAAGACTGAGAAAACAGTTATTGAAGTTTCTGAAAAATTTGCGGAAAGTTTGCGAGAGATCAAAAACATCGATGTATTAGGACCTGTACCGAAAATGGTTCCTTACCTTTCCGGAAAACATAGGTGGCAGATACTTGTTAAATATGACAAGGAATTATATCCCGACACTCCTTCTCTGATTTCGGAGGCCGCGAATAAACTTCACGGGAAAAAAGACACAAATATTATTTTTGATGTGGATCCCGCAGAAACCTCGTAACGTCGTATACCGTTAGTCAGCGCGTAAACAAAAGGGCAATCCCGGTAACGGTTCTTAATTTTTCGACTGACTATGCGTTTACTCCTTACTGTGATCTCGGTAATGCTCACCGTATCTCCTTTTCCTCTAAATTCTAAAATTCTTCTTTTCTTCAAAAAAATCTATTCGTAAATAATCATTTTACCGGGTTCACCATTTCTATTTTTTTGATTTACTGATTATGCTTTGACAGCCCAAAGATTTTATCCTTCGCGGTAGTATTGCTACGGAGAACGGGCCTGCTTGGGGACGAAAGTGGGTATCCCGATCATTTTTTGTCGCGATATGCCTCCTGGTAATGTAAAATAAGATGTGTAAGTTTAGGATTGAATAGGGACAGGTCTTGAAAAAGGAATAAAAAAGGGTTATCCTCATAAATATAAGCAAATATATAAAAGGAGGATAACCTGATG
>MWCF01000067.1 GCA_002069855.1 Elusimicrobia bacterium ADurb.Bin231
TTTTTTACGGTTGCTAAAAATGCTTATAGCTTCTACAACTATTACGGATATTAGAAGCAGCAGTACAAGCCCTATTACTACCAGAAGAAAATTCTTCTGTATATAAAACTGAACTGTCTGCTGAATCACAGCATAAACTGAAGTAACAAGCATAAACACTGCCGGATAAAAGGTGTATTTTATAGGTTTGTTCATAGCCAACAGCGCAAGGGATATAACTATCAAAGCTATTGCTGCTATCAATTGGTTTGTGGCTCCAAATATGGGCCATATTTTTTTCCAGTCCCCGAATGCCAGAAGACCTGCCATAGAAACTACAAGAAGGGTGGCAAAATATTTATTAAGAAGTATCTTAATATTAAAAAATGAACCGAAAAGTTCGGAAACAATATACCGCGCTATTCTCGTCGCGGAATCAAGAGTTGTCATAACAAAAGCATTTAAAATAAGCACAGCTATAAATTTGCCTATAACTGAGCCGAAAATCGGTTTTGTGATTTCGCCGTAACCGGCGGCAAAAGTTCCGATATAATCTCCTGATTTTACCATCTCCGGATATACAAGAGAAACAGGAGCTCCGGAACCGTGCCAGTATAAACCCGCGCTTACAGCCATAATCGCAAGTATAGCCAGTATCCCCTCAACGACCATAGCACCGTAGCCAATCCTCAACGCATCATGTTCATTAGTTATCTGTTTGGATGTTGTACCTGAAGAAACCAGGGCATGGAAACCGGATATTGCACCGCAAGCTATTAAGACAAACATCATGGGCCAAAGATTGCCCACAGAACTTTTGTATCCTATGACAACCGGAACATTTATTGCCGGTTGGCCGACTATTATACCGGCATACCCGGCAACCAACCCGAAAAAAAGTAAGAATGCGGAAAGATAGTCGCGCGGCTGTAAAAGAATCTGCACGGGAATAACTGAGGCAATATATGAATATACCAGAAGTACCGCAACCCATAATTGAATATTTGAAACATTAACCGGGCAAGAATTGCCTAAGAAAAATAACAGAACCAGCAGCAGCAAACCGGCGGCACTGGACAAAAAATAATTCTTTTTCCACACATAAATCATAAAGCCCACAAATACAGCTACAATTATAAGTCCGAACGTCGGAACAACTATTTTTGGTTCATTTACCAATGTCTGGGCTGCGGACGCCGCAAAAACCGCTATTATAAGTACCAATGCCAGAAAAAGTAAAAGTGAAAATATAATCTTTATCTTTTTCCCCATGACCTTTTCCGTTATATCTCCTATGGAATGACCGTTATTCCGAACAGATATTATAAGTGAAGAAAAATCATGTACCCCTCCGATAAAAATTGTGCCGAAAACAACCCATAACAATGCCGGCAGCCACCCAAAATAAGCGCAGGCAATTACAGGGCCTATTATTGGACCTGCACCTGCGATTGAAGAAAAATGATGACCAAAAAGAATAGTCCAATGTTTTGCAGGCACATAATCAGTACCGTCATTCAAAGTTGTAGCGGGAGTAGGTCTGTTTTCATCTATATCCCATAACTTTGTCATAATCTTACCATAAAATTTATATCCGGCAATAAGAATCGCGATACCTATAATTGCTACTGTCAAAGAATTCATACTCATTCACCTCTTACATAAAAATTTTGCTACAAACGGCAGCATTTAAGTGTGCTGAAAAAATTATTGAGATGCTATTGCCGGTAAAAGGCAAAGCAAAATTATATTCTTTTTCCCTATGCCAAACAGTTTTTTTAATACACAGAAACAACGGCAACGACGAGATTCTTCACTTCGCTACGCTACATTCAGAATGACGACACTGTGCTTCAGATCGCCACGCTCATTGCAATGACAATGTTTGTAATAACTATCTAATCGGCAGTTACCGCTCAAACATCAAAAATAATTTTAACTTTGTAACCGGGAACGGATTTGTCTATTCTAATGCCGTGGTATGTGGCTGATTTTATGTCGCGAAGGATTTCATGCCCGGATATTTCGGCGCCTGAAACATTGGCATCCAGATGAGTCTCAGACAGAGTAAGAATTTCGAATCTTTTGAAAAATATCTTTTTCGTAGAATAATAATACAACAGTTCGTTCAAAAAAGTTATAAGAAGTTCTTCCCTGTCATGCGCATCTATAGAAACCGAAATACGAAAAATCTCTTTAATATCGCTTGTGTCAGAGATTAAAGAAAACATTCCATAAGCGGCATTTTCATAAAGTTCTTCCGGAGTCCTGCCGTAGACAACTATACCAACATCAGCAGTGTGCTCAATCGTCTCAAACCGTTTTTTCTCTTGATTCATCCTCACCGCTATCCCCGTTATTTTCTGTTTCCTTAGCCACATTTGCTATGGAGACCAGCCGGTCGCCCTCACCTAAACGAATCAGACGCACCCCTTGGGTATTCCTGCCTATCACCGAAACCGTTTTGGCGGCCATGCGTATAATTATACCGTTTTGCGTCATCATAACAATATCGTGCTCATTGGTAACCTTCAATATGCCGACTATAGAACCGTTGCGCTCTGTGGTTTTCATATTTATTACGCCTTTTCCGCCGCGCGATTGTAACCTGTATTTTGCTACATCAGTTCTTTTGCCGTACCCGTTTTCCGCTGCCGTAAGAAAAGTATCGCCGGAACTAACAGTTTCCATGCCTATAACTTCATCTGATTTTTCAAGCCGTATACCGCGGACGCCTTTTCCGCTGCGGCCGATACTTCTTACATTTTCTTCTTTAAAACGTATCGCTACCCCGAGGCGTGTGGCCAAAATGACCTCGCTCTTGCCATCTGTATGCCTTACATCTATTAAAGAATCGCCATCGTCAAGTTTTATGGCTATTATCCCGGATTTTCTGATGTTGGAATATTCCTCCAGCCGTGTTTTCTTGACGGTGCCGTTTTTCGTAGCCATAAGAAGATATGTCTTGGCGGATTCCTCGAAAGATTTTATCGGTATGGCTGCCGTTATTTTTTCCTCCGGAGAGGATAATTGCACAAGATTGATTACAGCCTTGCCTTTGGAGGTACGGCTTGCCTCAGGTATTTCATAAACTCTTAACCAATACACACGCCCCCTGTTTGTAAACAGCATCAGATACGCATGCGTGGATGTAATAAACATATCTTTTACAAAATCCTCTTCACGGGTGGTCATGCCGGTAATACCCTTGCCGCCTCTGTGCTGGGATCTGTATGTCGATACCGGAATTCTCTTTACATAACCCGCGTTGGATATGGAAACAGCCACATCCTCTTCTTGTATAAGATCCTCTATTTCAAGATCAACCGCGCGGGCCTGGATTTCAGTTTTTCTTTTATCTCCGTATTTCTCTTTAAGTTCAGCAAGTTCCGTTTTGATTATATCAAGAACCTTTTCCGGAGAAGCAAGTATGGATTTATACCATTCTATATTTTTTATCAATTCAAGATACTCGTCGTCTATTTTCTGCCGTTCCAGTCCGGTTAATTGGCTGAGTTTCATATCCAGTATCGCCTGCGCCTGAATCTTGGAAAGACCAAAATGCTGCATCAACTGCTCGCGGGCTATTTCTGTGTCTTTGGATTCCCTGATAATTTTTACGATCTTATTCAGATTTTCCAGCGCGATTTTCAATCCTTCAAGTATATGAGCGCGAGCTTCGGCTTTTGCTAATTCGTATTTTGTCCGTCTGGCAACTATTATTTTTCTATATTCAATATACTGCTGAAGCGCTTCTTTAAGATTAAGTATTTTCGGCCTGTTGTTCACAAGCGCAAGCATTATAACGCCGAAAGAAGATTCCATCTGCGTATGTTTGAACAATTGGTTAAGAACTATCTGCGCGTTGCCGTCACGTTTTACTTCTATAACTATGCGCATACCGTCGCGATCGGATTCATCGCGGATGTCGGAAATGTCCTCTATCTTTTTTTCTTTTACAAGATCCGCTATATTTTCTATAAGCTGCGCTTTGTTGACCTGATACGGAAGTTCATTAACTATAATCGCAGATTTTCCGCTTTTGATATCCTCTATTTCCGTGCGTGCGCGCATCCTTATGGAACCGCGGCCGGTGGTGAAATAATCTCTGATGCCCTGTTTGCCGAATATGATGCCTGCAGTAGGAAAATCAGGACCCTTTATCAACTTCTCAAGTTCCGTGATTGTTATATCAGGATTGTTTATCAGAGCTTCCACTCCGTTGCAAACTTCGGTAAGATTATGCGGGGGAATGTTAGTCGCCATGCCCACGGCAATACCTGAAGAACCGTTTACCAATAAACACGGAAGTTTAGCGGGTAAGACTAACGGTTCAGTCAAAGATCCGTCATAGTTTGGACCAAAATCAACTGTATCTTTGTCTATGTCGCTCAACATCTGTTCCGCTATTTTGTCAAGTCTGACCTCGGTATATCTCATAGCGGCAGGCGGATCTCCGTCAATACTGCCGAAATTACCCTGGCCTTCCACAAGAGTGTACCTTAAAGAAAAATCCTGCGCCATTCGAACCATGGCATCGTAAACGGCTCTATCGCCGTGAGGATGATATTTACCGAGACAATCTCCTACTACGCGTGCGGATTTTTTGTAAGCTGATGTATGTTTTAGCCCCATTTCTTTCATTGTAAACAGGATCCTGCGGTGAACAGGTTTTAAACCGTCGCGCGCATCAGGCAATGCCCTGCCCACTATCACAGACATTGAATAGTCTATATACGAGGACCTCATTTCGTCCTCAATGTTCCTCGGTAATACACTGTCCTGAATTGGTGATTGGTATTTTATGTCGTTATTTTCTTCTGCCATTTTCTTCTGCCTTTCTTCGTATCCGTTAAAATGTGCCGCACGGAAATTTGTTATAAATTATGGTATTACTTCAAAGGTATAAAAGACCGCGTTACAGTTATTCATTATGCGGAACATTAATTTCCGGATCATACCTGTAAACACCGTCTCTAACCATAGTAAGTTTCCCTTCTTCGACAAGCGTAGCAAAAACCTTTATCATGTCATAGGGTTTCTTGCCGTACATCTTAACATGCTGTTTACTCACCTTGTCCAGTACTGTGCTGATGCAGTGTTCCGATTTGTCAAACTTCCTGAAATAGTCCATTATCAATCCAGCCACTGTTTTTCTCATACAATACATCCCGCCACAGATACAGAATGTTTATACTTAGAATTGTACATATAAACGCCATCGCGGACCATAGTAATTTTGCCTTCCTGGACAAGTTTCATTATCGCGTGAATCAGATCGTAAGGTTTCCTTCCGTATAATTTCGCGTATTGTTTGCTCACCTGGTCAAGCACAGTACCTACGTAATGCTCTTCTCCTTCAAATTTTTTAAAATAATCAAGTATTAAACTGCTTGATGTCCTTCTCATAATTTATTATCCTCTACCTTTCTATATATCTAAATTTCTCACTTCATGTGCGTGCTGTTCAATGAACAATCTGCGCGGTTCAACTTTGTCGCCCATCAGGGTGGTAAATATATTATCGGCGGCAACGGCATCCTCAAGTTTTACCTGCAACAATTTCCTGCTTGCCGGATCCATAGTTGTTTCCCAAAGTTGCTGCGGATTCATTTCTCCCAAACCCTTATAACGCTGTATCATCATCCCGCTTCTTCCCATATCCATAACTGCGTCTATAAGTTGTTTGAAATTCATTACCTCTATCTCTTCCCCGGAAGCATCAAGTTTATACGATACCTTGCCATTTCCGTTCCCGTTTCCGTAATCGGATAGATCAACCCCATGTCCTTCAAGTTTTTTCACGACTGCGTCAAGTTTAGCGATTTCCCACAGATATTTTACATCAGTGCCAAGTTCTTCAGAAACAACCACCTGTGACGGATCTCCGCCTGCGGCTTTCAATAACTCCGCTTCTTTTTCCTGTTTCAGGCGCAAAAAGTCGGCTTTAAATGTTTTCCATTCTTTCTCGGTGTAAAAATATTTTGAACCCGCCTCAGAATCCACCCTATACAAAGGCAGTTTCTCCGACTTTTTAAATCCCAGATAGTCTTCCCATGAAATTCCTTTTTTGGAAAGTTTCTTGATAAGGGTTTCAAATTCTATCAGATTGCGAAGAATACCCGACAGTTTTTTGGAATCATATTCTTTGACAATATTGCCGTTTTTCAGTTTCTTTATTTTAACATCAGAAAGCCCTTCTTCCAAAAGCATGCTTTCCAATTTTTCATCAGTTTCTATGTAAATCTCTTTTTTCCCTTTTTTCATTTTGAAAAGAGGCGGCTGTGCTATGTACATATTGCCGTTAACAATAAGTTGAGGCATCTGCCTGTAAAAAAATGTTAAAAGAAGAGTGCGGATATGTGCGCCGTCAACATCAGCGTCTGTCATTATTATGATTTTATGATACCTGAGCTTGGAAATATCGAAATCGTCGCTGCCTATGCCTGTTCCGAGAGCGGTTATCAATGTTCTTATTTCGTCATTGGAAAGCATTTTGTTAATCTGCGCCTTTTCCACATTTAGAATCTTACCTTTAAGAGGCAAAATCGCCTGGAATTTTCTGTCTCTTCCCTGTTTGGCGGAACCTCCGGCTGAATCTCCTTCCACTATGTATATTTCACATTTGGCAGGATCCCGTTCCTGACAATCCGCAAGTTTGCCTGGCAAAGACCCGCTGTCAAGAGCGCCTTTTCTTCTGGTAAGTTCCCGAGCGCGGCGAGCTGCTTCGCGAGCTTCTGCAGCAACAACTGCCTTTTCCACAACCTTGCTGGCAGTGGCAGGATTTTCTTCAAGAAAACAAGATAAACAATCGCCGACAACTGATTTCATTATGCCTTCTATCTCCGAATTCCCGAGTTTAGTTTTTGTCTGCCCCTCGAATTGCGGATTTGGAAGTTTTACGGATAGCACGGCAGTTAATCCTTCTCTGACATCCTCTCCTGATAATGAAACATCTTTATCTTTGATTAATGATTTACTTTTTATATAATCATTGATTATTCTTGTGAGCGCCGACCTGAATCCGGAGAGATGCGTACCGCCTTCATGTGTGTTGATATTATTAGCAAAAGAAAGCACGTTCTCCGAATAACTGTCATTATATTGTATAGCCACTTCTACTGTCACTCCGTCCTTTTCTTTAGAAAAATAAATCGGCTCCGGATGTAAACAATTTTTATTCTGGTTTAGATATTTGACAAATTGTATAATACCGCCTTCATAAAAGAACGTGTGTTCTTTGTCTGTGCGTTCATCAATAATGGTGATTCTTGTACCGGCATTCAAAAATGCCAATTCGCGAAGACGACTTGAAAGCGTGTCAAATGAATATTCCGTAACGGAAAATATCTCTTTGTCCGGCATAAATGTTACTTTGGTACCTATATCGTCTGTAGCGCCTTTCTCCTTAAGTGGACCTGTAACTTTTCCCCGTTCATACCTTTGCCAATAAATTTTATCGTTTCTGTAAACCTCAACCTCTAAATACTCCGATAATGCATTGACCACTGAAACGCCTACGCCGTGAAGCCCGCCGGATACCTTATACGATTGATGATCAAATTTTCCGCCTGCATGCAAGATGGTCATAACCACTTCAAGAGCAGATTTGTCTTTATATTTTGGATGCGGCTCAACAGGAATTCCGCGACCGTCATCTGTAACTGAAACGGAATTATCATCGTGAACAACCACCTCGATATTTTTACAATATCCTGCCAATACCTCGTCTATGGAATTATCCACGACTTCATACACAAGATGGTGCAACCCTTCCGTAGCTGTTGATCCTATATACATAGCCGGACGTTTTCTTACCGCTTCCAGCCCTTCAAGTACCTGTATTTTTTCCGCGTTGTAGGAACCAGCGGCATCATTTTTTGCCATATTTCACCTGCTCTTTCTCTTTCATTTTAATCGTTGATAAAAACTATTTTTTTTAATCCGGATGATGTTTTGTTATTATTGCGATTTTTTACCAAAAAATCATTCATAACTTTAAGAAGTTTTTTTCTCGACAGCATAATTTCATTTTTAACTACAGAGGATTTTACAGCAATAACTATAGTACTTTGATCCACTTTTACCAAAGATGCATACTTCGCGATTTTAGGACCAACAAACTCCGAAAAGAAAATCCGCAACGCATACCCTTCAGGTTCAAGAAGATGTTTCTCGAAGAATGCTCTTTTGCAATCGCTTATATGAACCAATCCGCCTCTGCCTCTTTTCATTTCTATATCATGAACTTTCAATCCAGCCGCATCGGCATAATGATATACAGATACCCGCTATCGTCTCCGGGTTTCATAAGCGCGGGATTAACTGCTGTTGTAAATTCAAATATAACATCTTCACAATCCAAAGTTTTAAGCATATCCACTACGTAAACGGGATTATACGCGGCTTCAAACGGATTACCTTTATAGGTTACTTCCATCTCGTCGCTGCCTTCACCTTTGCCCTGTTCTTTCGCGTATAACAAAAGTTTATCGGCGGATAGGGAGTACTTTACAGGAACCGGCCTGCCGGAAGCCACAAGAGCAACGCGTTCCGTTGCAGCAAGCAATTCTTTGACATTTGCTTTAAAACTCCCTTTGGTTTCCTTAGGTATAACCTGCTCGTAGTTCGGAAAATTACCGTCGACCAAACGAGATCTCAATACAGTTTCTTTAATTTGAAATCCTATCTGGTTCTCCGATATCCCGATTTCCACATCCTCATTCGGCAACGCAGAACAGATCTTGAGAAGTTCTTCTATTGCTTTTGAAGGAACTATAAAATTCATTGATTGTTGTTTGGAAGTTATCCCTGTCTTTTTAACATATGTCAATCTCTTGCCGTCTGTGGCAACTGTTATCATATCTCCCTTATCTATAATAAAATATACACCGTTCAGAGCATACCTGGTTTCATCCGTAGAAACGGCAAACTTTGTTTTGATGAGCATTTCTTTCAGGACCGACGCGGGCATAGTGAACTTCTTGCCGTTGTCAAGATCTATTGCTCCTGGGAACTCATCTTTGGAAGTGCCCACTATAAAATATTTTGTCCGGCCGGATTTAACTGTTACACGGGATTGTTCGTCAACTGAAATCTCAATTTCTTCAGTCGCGGTTTTTTTAATGATGTCTGCGATGAGTTTGCTGGGCAAAGTAATACCGCCTTCATTAAGAACCTGCGCTTTTATTGTGGTTTTTATCGCTACTTCCAAATCCGTTGCCGCAAGAGATAATTTGTCATCTTTTGCCTCAAAAAGAAGATTGGAAAGTAAAGGCAATGTGCTTTTTTGCGATACTGCGCCTGATACTATATTCGCTCCTTTTAGCAGTTCACTTCGTGTACATACAATTTTCATTTTTCCTCCTGGAAAATACTTTTCGTGTCTTTTGTTTATTAAATTCAAATCATAATAATCATCATAATAGCTGTGAGTATGTTAGTTACTGCTTACTTTTTACAAATCTCCACTATAAATGAACATTTTGTTTCTTTATATCCTGTTAATATCTCTGGTAATAACATTTATGCTCTTTCCACAGTTCCGGTGGAACATTGCCTTCGTCTTACTTTATTAACAGGAATTGTTTTTTATGCACATCTTATGCCCAAAATGCTGCCTGTATCATCTGCCGGCTTTTAATTCTTGAATTATTTTGTCCACTTTTAAAGCAAGTTGCTGATCCTTTGATGTTTTTTTCTTTATTGTTTCGTAGGCGTACAGCACTGTCGTATGGTCTCTTCCTCCGAAAGCGTCTCCTATTTCTATTGTTGACAGTTCGGTAAATTCCCGTGTCAAATACATCGCTATCTGCCGCGGAATGGCTATAGCATTGGTTCTTTTTTTGCTTTTTAGATCTCTTATTTCAAGATTAAAGTTGGTTGCTACCAGTTGCTGAATTAATTCTAATGTTATAGGTTTATCACTGGATTCCGGGGTAATAATCGTTTTTAATATTTCTGATGTTTTGTCTATGGTGATCTGGCTGCCTGTCAAAGATGCATGCGCTACTATTCTGATTAAGGCGCCTTCCAGTTCCCTGATATTGGCTTTGATATGCGACGCAATATAAAGTATCACATCTTCAGGAACATGTATCTGCTCGTCCACGACTTTGTTTTTTAAAATAGCGATGCGAGTTTCCAGATCCGGCGGTTGTATATCTGCCACCAGGCCCCATTCGAATCTGCTTTTTAATCTGTCTTGTAACTTTTCTATTTCTTTAGGAGCGGAATCCGCGGAAAGCACAACCTGCTTGCCTGCATCGTACAGCGCGTTGAACGTATGATGAAAAACCTCTTGTGTCTGTTCCCCTTTTCCGATGAATTGTATATCGTCGATCAATAGCACATCCAGTGAGCGGTATTTATTGTGAAAACTCGGCATTGTGCCGCGTGTGATGGAATCTATCATCTCATTCGCAAATTTTTCGCACGTAATATATAAAATCTTCATATCCGGAAATTTTGTTCTGAGATTATGCCCTATCGCGTGCAGTAAATGTGTTTTCCCAAGTCCCACATCGCCGTAAACGAATAGCGGATTATACGCTTTTCCCGGTTCTTCGGATACGGCTTTAGACGCGGCATGCGCGAATTTATTGGAATTGCCCACTATAAATTTTTCAAATGTATATTTCGGGTTGAATTGAGTTTTCAAAAATATGGATTCTTCCTTTGGAATCTGTATAGGCAACGGCGCTGCTGTCGTCTGATTTGCAGGATTCAGTATTGTGTCTATGTTCTGCGAAGCATTGTATTCTGCCATAACAATTTCGTTATTTGTGTTTTGAGAAAGAAATTTTTCTACCTTATCATTTATATGTTCTTTGAACCATGAAATAAAAAACTTGTTCGGCACTTCAATGATCAATTTCCCGTTTTCCACTTTTATCGGTTTAGCCGGTTTGACCCATAAATCAAATGTGCTCTCCGGGATTTCATTCTTAATAACTTCCAGACATTTTTCCCACAATTCTTGCGGATTTTCGTTCATTATCTCTCTCTTTTTT
>MWCF01000068.1 GCA_002069855.1 Elusimicrobia bacterium ADurb.Bin231
AGACATCCTATAAAGAGTCAAGTAAAAAATAAAGGTCTTTGAAAATCAAGAAGTAGAATTAACAAAAACCCTTGCTGGGTTGTACGGCTGACCGGATTTCAACATAGAGAGCATCATATGAGCAAGTTTTTTAGCGACGCAGATAATCGCCTGCTTGTGGGACTTGCCCTGAGATACTTTTTTATGGTATAGCGTCCGCATTTCAGGATTATGTTTAAGGGAAG
This sequence comes from Elusimicrobia bacterium ADurb.Bin231, assembly GCA_002069855.1. Taxonomy (GTDB): domain Bacteria; phylum Elusimicrobiota; class UBA8919; order UBA8919; family MWCF01; genus MWCF01. Next base: position 225 of record MWCF01000068.1, read on the forward strand.
CAACGGCAGCCATATAGAGGTGCCAGCGCAGGTATTTTGGCCCGCGGTTGGACATTAGGTTATCCCGTTGAGATTCGCCTGACTGATAAATTTTGGGGAAGAAACCGATAAGACCGGTGAATGCCTTAGCGTTAGCGAAGGATTTGCCATCGCGCCCGATAGCAGCAAGAACGGCAGCGAGCGTTTTTTTACCGACACCGTCTATTGACAACAGGTTTTCGCCCGGGAAAGAGTCGTTGGGACCATTAGGGGATAAAATATCCTGAATTTGGGCATCAAGTTTCTGAATGTTATTTGAGAGCGATTGAATAAGCGAAAGGATCATTTTGAGATTTTCGCCGCGGGCAGTGTGCGCTTTACCGGAATAGCAGGAGTTTTTGGCAGTATCAACAAGGCGCTGTAACTCGTCGCAGTTGAAATTGTTGCCCTGGATATGACGGACGAGTTTTTCGAGATGTTTTACTTTAACATTCGCCAAGTGTTTAGCCGTAGGGAACTGCTGTAAGATATTCATAGAAGCGACCGCGAACGGATTTTTGACGGCTGTTTTGTGATATTCCGGGAAGACGAGATTCAGAAGCGCCAATGACTGACGCTTGTAATTGAGCAGGTCTTTGATAAATTCGTAACGAAGTTTCACGAGTTCTCTGATTGTCAGAACGAGTTCATCCGGCACGAGGCAGTTGCCGTATTCGCCTGTGCGCAGGAGTTGAGCAATAACGAGCGCATCAATATCATCGGTTTTTGCTTTTTTACGCAATGCCTCCCGGAATTTGTTGGTGTAGAACGGGTTAAGAAGAACGACCTTAAAACCGTTAGATGTCAGGAACTCGTAGATATTTTCCCGGAAGTTGCCGGTTGCTTCCAGCCCGCAGAGAAGATTGGGAGCGGCAATCTGAAGTTTTTGAAAGCGTTCAAGCAGCGACTTGAAACCGTCGGAAGAATTGTCAAGGGAGAAAGCCGGCGCGACTTTTTCGCCTAAGTCCGAAACGAGCAGAAATTTATGCGACTTGTTTGCGACATCAATACCGAGATAAAACATAAAGGTACGCTCCTTTGATTATGTCCTGAAACAAGTTCAGGACAGGTTTTTCAGCAGGTTCCATGAATGTTTAGCCAACATAGCCTGATTGATAAATGGTAATCCCTGAAGGGACTCCATAGCATCCTAAATAAATGTTTCAGGCTAAACGACAGGAAGCAGTAGTCTTTTTCAAATGGTAGCCGATAAATCGGCTCCATATGGAGGCACAAAAACTGTCTTTCCTGCTGAACTCCCAGATTGAATATCGGGGAAATTGAAATATCGACTGTAAATTATTATACAAATTTTCAAATGTTTTGCGATGATCGATGATGTAGCAACAAACTTTAGTTAATTCTGTTCGGATGATATTTAATCATACTGAACATTATATCAGGAGAAACAATATGAAAATAAATATAGTATTTTTATCGTTCGCATTTATGATATGTGCGGAAATATCGGCTGAAACTGGAAGTTATATAGGCAATTTGGGAGATCTTGGCGAGACAAGCGTGTATGTCGGTGTTCATAAAGAGTCGAAAAAGGAAAGTCCCGCTGTAGTGGTAAACGAAATATCCGGTGAGAAGTTAAAGAAGAGTGGCGTCCAGACAGTGGCAGATGCATTGGAAAGAGTGGCAGGAGTGGATACCAGAAATTCCGGAAAAGGGCTGAATTCCATCAGTGTCCGCGGTTTTGATCAACAGTCCATGAAGGTGCTTATTGACGGTGTGCCTGCGTATGAATCGTATTTCGGATTGGTTGATCTCAGTGTTATGCCGGTGGCGTCAATTGAGAAGATTGTTGTTTCAAAGGGCTCGTCTTCGATATTGTACGGTCCAAATACTATGGGAGGAGTGGTGAACATAATTACGAAAAAAGGCTCCGGAGCCCCTCAGACATCGTTAGTAACTTCATTCGGAGATTTCAATACATTCAATTATGGTTTGAACCAAAGTGGAAAATTGGGAAAATTTAATTATAATGTAGGGTATAATAAACAAACTGCGGATGGCTGGGGATTGTCCAGAGATTTTGACAAAACCAACGTGAATACCGGAATTGCCACTGATTACAAAGAAGACGGCGGAAAAAGAGAAAATAGCGATTATATAAAACAATCCTTTGTCTGTAACATCGGTTATACTCCAGATGAAACTTTGAAAACTAATTTATCCGTAAACTGGCTTAATCAGGAAAAGGGTTGTCCTATAAGTAATTTGATGGGCTCCGCGCATAAAGTTAAATTCAGTAATTGGTCGCAATGGCAGGCAAGCGTGGCTATGGAGAAAAATTTTAGTCCGTCGGCAGCGCTTAAAGGCCGCATTTTCTATATAAATCATGAGGATGAACTTACAGTTGACACAATGACTACCGTGTCTATGGGCGGCCGGCCATATTTTGATAAATCCGTGTACAAGGATTATTCGTTCGGCGTAGAAAGTAACTTTTATCTGAATATTCTGGAAGATAATCTTACAAAGATCGGGTTTACTTATCAGAAAGACAGTCACAATGGACAGGACTACAATGCGTGGATCTGGAAAAAGGTTGCCGGAGTATGGAATTCCACTATTACTCCGGGCTGGTCTGCGGAAAGCATTTCCGAGGCGGATACTTACAGTATAGGTTTGGAGAATTCTTTAATGTCGATGGATGACAAATTAACTCTCAATTTCGGCTGCGGATACAACGGTTATGTGCCGCTGAAATCAGCAGGTGTTCCTCATCCGGATGATACATGGATTTTTACTCCTCAAATCGGCGCAGACTATGAAGTGGCTGATAATACAACTTTGTACGGCTCCATAGGGAAGAAGGTAAGGTTTCCGAGAATGAAAGAGCTGTATAGCAAGATTGCAGGCGGCAATCCAGACATCGAAGCGGAACGGTCTATTTCTCAGGAATTAGGTATCCGTCAGGGAATCGGAGATGTTAAGATTTATTGCTCATATTTTGATAATAATATCAGCAAAATGATATATAGTCAGAAAGATGCCAGTAAAAACACTTATTATGTCAATATAGGTAAGGCGCGTATTTACGGCGCGGAATCAGGTATCGAGGCGCCTCTGACTTCAAATTTGAGTATTTTAGGCGATTATACTTATTTGTATGCCTACGATAAAACAAACAGCCATGAAATAGCGCAGAAACCAAGACATAAATTTAATTTGGCTGTTGATTATTCGTTCGGTTTCGGTTTATCCGCGTATATGCAAGGGGTATATGTAGGGCAGCAAAAATTAGATTCTCCGGCAAGAAATATATGCGAATATACTTTGTTTAATGCCAAGTTGTCGCAAAATTTATCTTCCGGCGAATCCGGTTCGCAACAGATTTTTATTTCTGTAAACAACTTATTTGACAAAGATTATGAGGAAGGTGACGGCCCTATGGCCGGCAGAAGTTTCCTTGCCGGTGTTGAATATGTTTTTTAGTGAATAATTTATGTATAATGCGGGTGCTGCGTTTTAATGCGTGGAACCCGCAGAAATGCAATTTATGAAGATAATATTGAAACCGGTCGGAATAGTCAGGAATGGAATAACAGACAGACATAAAATGCCTTATGAAGGAGTGGACTCCGATATATATATATATCCCTGTTTCAGAAAGGCATTAAAGGGACTTAACAAACATTCCGACATCTTAGTCATATCATATCTTCATAAGGCAAAAAAAAATGTTTTGATAGCCCGCAGAAGAAGGAAGATTCCTATAGATAAGGTATATCGCGGGGTTTTTTCCGTGCGTTCTCCGGATAGGCCTAATCCGATAGCGATATCAAAAGTAAAACTGGTTAAATCTTTAAAAGGTATTATTAAAGTTAATGGGCTGGATGTTATTGGCGGCACTCCGATTCTGGATATAAAAAATGTGCAATGAGCGAAATTTGATTATTTTTGAGCAGGTTTCAATATCTTCTTCTAACAGGTCTGATATGATTTTATTTCCATTCGATCTGGCAATAAAATTCGATAGAATACTGTCTGTAATAGGGGTATCAGGTTCAGGAAAAACCACATTTCTAAAATTGGTAATGAATCTTCTCCGGCCGGAGTCGGGATGGATTACGGAAGGCAAAATAAAAAAAATGCCCGGTTTGCGTATCGGCTGGATTGCTCAAAATCCGTCTTTGCAATTGTTCAAAAATTTTGTGTTTGAGGAGTTTTATCCTTTAACCCGTAAAGAAAGTGAGAATTGCCTGTCAAAATTCGGGTTGGATTATCTTGCGGCGAAAAGATGCTGCGAATTATCCCAGGGTGAAAAAACTCTTATAGTTTTTGCCGTTGCAATGAGCAGAAATATAAATCTGCTTGTTATGGATGAAGTAATGGTTAACCTTTCCGCGTCGCGCAGGGACAATCTTAAAATGTGGTTGAAGAATTTTGTTTCTGCCGGAGGTTCTGTAATAAGCGTAGAACATACTACTGATATGGCGGAAATATCCGATGATATAATATATATTGACCAGGGGCGGGTTCAGCCGGTATCCGGTGAAGTCGCGCGCTCCATATTGGCAGTTGATTTCTCAGGATTACCTTTGCAAAAAGATACGACAACCTGTAATTCCGAATGCCTTAATATTAGTGGTTTGTCTGATACAGGTATAGTATCTTCTGCCCTTAATCCTCTTGAACTCAGTATAAAAAAAGGAGAGTTTATTGGGCTCAAAGGTGATAATGGTACGGGCAAAACCACTTTGCTTAATATAATAGCGGGATTAATAAAGCCGGGACGGGGCAGAATTACCTGCAACGGGAAGAAATTGAATGGACTAAAAAGCCGTCTTGGAAAAATGTCATTTGTATCACATGAGCCCTTAAACCAGCTTTTTGCCGCTACAGTATCAGATGAATTCGATTTCACAAGATGCGCTTTTGATGGCGGCGCAGTTAAACTGCTCAAAGATTTTAATCTTGAAACATTAAGTGATAGAGGCATATACACTCTTAGTTACGGCGAACAGCAACGCCTTGTGTTGTCTGTTAATATTGTGTCGCCGGCAGACATATTGCTTCTTGATGAACCGACTTACGGAATGGATAAGCAAAATATGCGAGTATTGATTGAAACTCTGCTTTCCGAGAAAAAGAAAGGCAGGACCATTATTATGGCATCTCACGATGAATCTCTATTGAACCATTTGGCGGACAGGATTATTTCCATATGAAAAACAAAACTGAAGAACATTATACGATTGCGTATATAGCGGTTTTCGGTACCTTATGGGGTATATCTGAGGCGGTGTTGGGCGGCTTTTTGCATATTATCAATATGCCGTTTAAAGGCACGGTTCTTACCGCAATAGGCACCGTGATTTTATTGACAGGCGCTTGGCTGCTTCCGGTTAAAAGAGGTTTCCCGTTTTTGTATATGGGGTGCATAGCATGCGTTGTAAAACTATTTTCTATGGGAGTGCTGCGAATCAATATTTTTGTTTCGTTAATGATAGAAGCATTCTTACTGCAGATTACAGTGTCTGCGCTCGGATATAATATATTAGGTTATCTTGCGGCAGGTATGCTGGCATGTCTGTGGCCGTTATTTTCCAGGATGCTTTTGTACGGATTGATTTTCGGGCAGGGATTCTATAATATGTATTACGATACGCTTAAAGAAGCGCAGAAAATAGTTGGTTTGTCCTTTAAAGGCGGTATAATAATTCTGGGGATAATGACAGCCATACACGCTGCTGTAGGACTCGCTGCCGGATACATAGGATGGATGAGCGGTAGAAAATTGAAAGGTATAAAATATGGCAAGATTTAGGGTGTATATCGGTTTGATTTTTATATGTTTTGCTATTTCTTCCAATTCTATTATACTGCTTCTTGCTGCGGCAGTATCTCTGATTTTTAACTATAAGAAATCCTATCATAATGTATTTCGTCATTTGCCCTATTTGCTTGTATTCTGTCTTGTCTCATTCATTCTGACACGCAGTTATTCTGCTATCGACGCTGTAGTACCTATGTTCTTAAGAACAGTTCTTCTTTATAATGCGTTTCTTATTTTTACCGAAAACATAAATTACGATAAGTTTAGGGATTTTTTGGAGAGGGTTGCCGGCAAGAAATTAGCCGCGGAATTAGCTTTGTCTCTGAATATATTGCCTGTTCTGCGCAGGAACTTTTTTTGTTCTTACGGCACATTTTATCTGCGCGGCAATGTGACTGCATCCAAACCTCGCAGGTATTTAAGTTTTTTACATTCAGTGCTGCTGCAAGGTCTTGGCGCAGCAGATAGAATAGCGGAAAACATGTCTATGTCTGATGTTTCTGCCGGTCCGAAGATATATATCATTACCGGAGCAAGGCACTGCGGAAAAACTACTTATGCCATGAAATTGGCTGAGGAATTTAAAACCAACGGCTGGCCTGTCTATGGCATACTTTCCCCGGGTACAATTGAGCATGGAGTAAGACGGACAATAGATGCCGTCAACATAGGCACAGGAGAAAAACATCTGCTTGCTTCAAGAGCTGGTTTGTCTGCTAAAAGAGCGGTTGCATACGGCGGGTTTGAGTTCTCGGAAAAAGGACTGAAATTTGCTAAGGATACTTTGCTCTCCTATAAAAAAGGCGGTATTGTTTTTGTAGATGAAATAGGCCGTATAGAACTGTCTGGCGGAGGTTATGCGGAAGAATTGAGGACTTTACTAAAGTCGGATATCTCGTCAATTTTTATGGTAGTGCGCAGGGATTTCATTAATGACGTGATTTCCGAATTCAAAATCAGCAAATACGAGTTGATCATAAGCGACGGGAACTGCGAACACGAATCGGCACAACGCATACCGTATTCAAGCTGTAATGAGAGAATATAATGAAACTTGATTGTATTGATTGGAATGAAATGTGGAAAGAGGAATCCTGCGCAAGCCATTGGCAAGATGCCTCTAAAAAGGGACTCTGGGATAAACGCGCTTACAAATTCAATAAAAAGGTGGGTAAATTTATCACCGGAGGGAACCGTGATAAAGGTGATTATATATCCAATGTTCTTGCCAAGATTGAAATAAAACCCGGATGGACGGTGCTGGATATAGGCAGCGGTCCAGGCAGCCTGGCAATTCCTTTGGCGCAAAAAGGCGCTAAAGTTACAGCCATGGATATTTCATTGGAAATGCTGAAATACTTAAAAATAAATGCCGCGGCCGCAGGCGCAGACAATATCACAACTGTTAATTCCTCGTGGGAAACTGCTATGGCCGATAAACTGGTTGTGATTCACGATGTGGTTGTGGCTTCAAGATCATTGACTCCCGTGGATATAAGACAGACGATGTCTGATCTGGATTCAATCGCCAGATATGCCGTTTATATCACTTTTCCTATTATACATTTACCTTTTGATTGGGAAGCGTACAAAGCCATAGGCAGGAAGGGCAAAAAGAATCGGAGTCCGTACATATATGTTTATAATACTCTTTATCAAATGGGAATTGCCGCGAATGTGGAAATAATATATTCAGTTGTTAGAACCAATTATGAAAGCATAGAGGATGCTATAGAAAATTTACAGTGGCGTACTGAACCGTTTACCCCGGAAGAAAGAGCAAAGCTCGTGAAATTTTTGGAAAAGAAGTTTGCCGCACGTCCGCCGGATCAGTCGTTTATTCATGAAGGGAGATCCGTTTGGGCGCTCATTTCGTGGAAAAAGGAAAGTTAGTTTTTGTTTCCGGTTTTGTTCAGGCAGCTAATTTAAGATTACATCCTGTGAAATTCAAATGCGTGCAAGAAAAAATATAATATCTGAACAAACAGTCATACTGAGTATCAGGTTACCGTTTGTATCCTTCAAATTTTTACTCGGAATGGTTTCTTTAAAGATACTTCCGTTCCCCTTTAGCGTTTTAATAGGCATTTCACTGCTTTTAATCGGTTTTTTCGATATTAGCATAAATATGTTGAATCTATTTATGCTGTTTTTCCTAAAAAAAGCGTTTTACCGATGTATGCTTGTTGACCATAATTTTCGATAAGTTAAGATATTATGCCGGTAGCTCCAGAGAATGGAAGGAATTCGGAACGGCACTTGATGTAATGTTATCGTTTCTTATAGTGGCTGTTATAGTCAGTGGCGGATTGACCCGTTACTTCTCCGCTTTCGGGATGTTGCTATGGAATACGAGCGTTGTTATCAATGTCCTTGGTTCCGGATTATCACGTATGATGCATGCTCTGGAACATAGTTTTTTTAAGGCATAGGTCAAACTTATTAGAAATATTTCCAGTCCTGAAAAAGTTGGCAATTCTATAGATAATGCTTATCGTAATTTGTCTATTCCGGCTCTTTTGCTGTTATAATATTCTTAATCGCTTGCATTTTCGTATAGTAATCTCAATCACGGATAAAAGATATTTTAACTTGATTTTTTTATCCAAGTTTTATAAAATAAAAATTATTAGGCATTTTTAATATAATAAAAAATGTTTGATATGAGAAAATCAAGTCAAAAGCCATTTTAGCAGAAGGGAGGCGGCAGTGTTGAGCTTTATAATAAATAATAAAGAGATATGTACCGATTTGCCTTCAGGGATGGTGTTGCTCGATTTTATAAGAGAAGAGCAGCATTTAACCGGGACAAAGGAGGCATGTCGCGAGGGAGAGTGCGGGGCATGTACAGTGCTGGTCGGTACTATGTGTCCGGACGGTATAAGTTATAAAGCATGCGCCTCTTGCATTCTTCCTATCGGAGATGTCAAGGGATGCCACATAGTGACTGTGGAGGGGTTAAGCGGTGATACTCTTAATACAGTTCAACGCCTTATAGTTGAAAATAATGCGTCCCAGTGCGGATTTTGCACTCCCGGAATAGTTTTATCATTAACAGGTTTTTGTCTTACAAGTGAAACATTTGCTTATGAAGACGCTATTGATGCTCTTGACGGCAATATATGTCGTTGTACGGGTTATGTTTCTATTCGTTCCGCAGCGCGTTGCCTGTGTGAAGAATTGCGGCACATATGCGATAATAAAAACGGCCGCATTCCCGCTCTTATTGAAGCCGGAGTTCTCCCGCGGTATTTTCTTGATATTCCTGCCAGGTTAAAGGCTCTTGCTTCTTGCTCCGTTTCTGCTGACACATCTTCTAAATGTTCCAATAGTAATACCGTTCCAGTAGCCGGCGGCACTGATTTGTTTGTTCAAAAGCCTGAAGAATTGCGGGCAGCCCATATCGCTTTTTTATCCCGCCGTTCCGATTTGAATTATATTCGTGCTGGCGATGCTTCGCTTTTTATCGGCAGTGCTGTAACTATAGAAGAATTTAGAAATTCTCCAGAGGTTCTTCGCTATTTTCCATCAATGAAAAGCGATCTTTTACGTCATTCCTCGCATATCCTCAGGAATAAAGCTACCCTTGCAGGAAATATAATAAACGCATCGCCTGTGGGAGATATGTCAATTATTCTTCTGGCTCTCGGCGCAAGGCTTGTAATAGAAGGCAAAGACGGCAAAACGCGTAATACTCCGCTTGAAGAATTCTTCCTTGGATATAAAAAAATGGCATATTCATGCGGAGAATTGGTGCGCGAGATTGTAATTCCATTACCGAGTAACACTCTGTTTAATTTTGAAAAAGTTTCCAATCGCGAAACTCTTGATATAGCTGCCGTTAATACTGCGATGCACATAAATATTTCGGCGGATGACAAAATAGTTGATCTGCGTATTTCCGCCGGAGGTGTAGCGCCTATTCCTCTGCTTGTGCGCGGCTTGGAAAAATTTTACGGATTAAAAACTGTTCCGGATACTTGTTTGGCAATTGCGGATACGGTTATGAATTCCGTTACTCCGATCGACGATATTCGCGGTTCCGCAGAATATAAAAAATTGCTTTTGAAACAACTGATTCTTGCGCATTTTGATACTTTTGGAATAAGGCAGGTGACTAAATGAAAAACAATGATATGAACATGCATGTTCGCGGGGCCTCTATATTTGTTGATGATATAGTTACGCCCGAGGGCTGTCTTCATGCTGCCTTATACACATCTCGGGTAGCCAGGGGTATTATACATTCGCTCGATATTAGCAAAGCAGCAGCCGCGCCGGGCGTGGTTGCGGTGTACACTCATCGCGACATTCCGGGTCTCAATCAAGTGGGACATGTGTCAAAAGATCAGCCATTGCTTGCTGTAGATAAGGTTGAATATATTGGTCAGCCGATTGCTTTAATAGTGGCACAGACGCGCCGTCAGGCATTACTTGCGGCTAAATTAGTTACTGCAGACATTGAACAACTTGAAGCGGTATTTGATCCTCGTGTTGCTTTTGAACGCGGAATGATACATGGACAAAAGAGCATACTTGTCAAAGGAGATACCTCTGCTGCGTTTGCAAAATGTAAATATATCGTGCAAGGTACACAATCAACCGGTCCACAGGAACATTTTTATTTTGAGACGCAACGAGCATTAGCGATACCCGAAGAGCATGGTACCATCAAAGTCTGTGCAAGTTCGCAATCACCAGGCGCTTTTCATCGGCATATAGCGGAAGTGCTTGGAATCCCGCAATCCAAGGTTGAATTTGATATCCGTCGACTCGGCGGCGCATTCGGAGGCAAGGAATCTACAGCCGTCTGGGTTGTTGCGCCGGCATTGGCTGCTTTTATACTGAAAAAACCCGTAAAATTGGTGTTGACTCGCAATGAGGATATATTTACTACCGGCAAAAGGCATGCTTATGAATATGATTATAAAATAGGTCTTGATGCGGAAGGAAATATTCTTGCCTATGAGGTAATTTTATATCAGCATGCAGGAGCGTGCGCTGATATTTCTATTGCTGTGCTCACACGTTCTTTGTTGCATGCTTCTGGTTCATATCGTGTTCCTAACATTAGTGTTACAGCAGTCAGTTGCCGTACAAATATTCCACCAAATAATGCTTTTCGCGGGTTCGGTGTGCCGCAGGGCACTTTCGGGATAGAATACGCTATTACCAAAGCCGCGGAAATTATGGGCGTGGATGTAACTCTTCTTAAACATAAAAATCTGCTGCGTGACGGAGATACTTTGCCTTATGGAATGAAACTGGAAAAGGTTAATGCCATTAAATGCTGGGAAACTCTTGATAAACAGGTCAATATTGCGCAGCGATACGCGGAAGTGGAAAAATATAATATGACGCATACTGATACTAAACGCGGAATTGCCGTAATACCGGTTTGTTTCGGCATTTCTTTTGCGCAAACAGCGCTTAATCAGGCAAGTTCATTGGTAAATATATATGTGGATGGCAGTGTCGCCGTAAGTACCGGCGCTGTTGAGATGGGGCAGGGCGTGAACACTAAGATTCAAATTATTGCGGCTAATACATTAGGCATCAGTACGGAGAAAGTTAGATTGGGAACCACTAACACATTACGCATTCCGAATGCTTCTCCCACATCCGCCAGCACAGGCGCCGACCTTAACGGTATGGCTACGAAATTCGCCTGTGAAGAATTATACACGCGTCTTAAAAAATTTGCCGCCAAACATCTTAATCATAATAATCCGGATGAAATTACATTGCGTGATAATGCCGTATATATTAATAATAAGAAAACGGAACTTGATTGGGAAAAATTGGTTGCAGCAGCGCAATGGGCAAGAATAGATCTATCTTGCCATGCGTTTTACGCCACGCCCAATTTACATCTTGATCCAAAGACATTTATTGGCCGGCCGTTTGCTTATTATAGTTACGGCACATCTCTTACTTCAGTAATACTTGATGTCCGTCGCGGAACATATGTTTTTGACGGGATAGATGTAGTCCACGATGTCGGGCAAACTCTTAGTGAAGCCATTGACCGCGGGCAGGTAGAAGGCGCAGTTATACAGGGTATGGGGTGGTCAACCATAGAACAGATTCGTTATTCTTCAGACGGCAGGGTTCTTACAGGGGTGAATGCTTATAAAATTCCGGATATTAAGTTCTGTCCGTCGCATTTCAAAGTTACGCTTTTGCCTAATTCAGACAATCCGTATGCTGTGTGTAATTCCAAAGCAGTGGGAGAACCGCCGTTTATTCATGGGTTGGGCGCATATTTTGCCATATTGCATGCGTTGCGCGCGGTGCGCAAAGACAAAGAATTGCCTTCATTACCTTTAACTCCCGAAAAGGTATTTATGTACATACACAGTTAAAAAGTATTATTGAAATAGATTCAACAGGAAATTCTTAGTGATTTTCCGCTGGCATTGTTTTTTACTTTTAACATCTCAGCAATAATGCTTATTGATATTTCAGCGGGTGTGTTAAAACATCCTATATCCAGTCCTATAGGAGAATAAACCTTATCTGAAAGTTCCAATTTGTCTTTTTTGAGCATTTTAAAAAGTTCGCCGACCTTGGTCGCACTGCCTATCATTCCTATATAATAAGCAGGTGTAGTGATAGATGCCCGCAGACAGACATAGTCATATTTGTGTCCGTATGTGACTATTACTATTGCGGTTTTTGAGGTTATATTCAATTCTTTTATTGTCTTTTCGAAATCCCCGCAGATTATTTTTGCCGCTCTCGGGAATCTTTTTTCATTGGCGAATTCCGGTCTATTGTCTATAACGACATAGCGTATTTCGAGCATATCGGCTATCTTTGCCAGATTTTCGCATATATGCCCGCCTCCGCATACAACCAGTTCATAATCTTGACAATATAATTCCATCATAACTTCAGTTTTTCCGCCGCACATCATTCCGAGAGGTATATCCTTTTTTGTTTTTTGGTGCGATGTGAGGTCGTAAGAGTTTTTTTTAATTTTTTCAGTGCCGTCAGCCATCATTTTTATAGCGTCTTTAATGACTGTTCGTTCAATATCTCCACCGCCAATGGTTCCGAATATTTGTCCTGTCGGCAGAACCGCCATTCTTGCGCCTATGTCGCGCGGGGTTGACAAATCGGAGTTTATGACTGTGGCAAGCACGAAACTTTTTCCGGTTTTTTGAAGTTCAACTATTTTTTCGAAGATGTTTTCCATAAAATGTCTCCTTTGAGTTTGAATATTCCCGTATGTCTTTTGGATAATCAAAATCCATCACTATAGAAGGATCGTTAACAGATATAAATTTTACTTTTTTTGGATATTTAACAAAGAATGCCCTTGCTCCGCCTTCTATCTTTTCAGTAACTATCTTCTTAAATATTTCTTTTGGAAATATCGCGGGATGTCCCTTTCTGCGCCTGTAACTTGGAACATACATTTTGTTTTTATGCTTTTGCCAGGATTTTATTAAGGTTTTATAGGTCGACAGTTTTGTAAGAGGATGATCCACAGGAGTAAAAATTATAGCGCGGCATTCCTCTGGCAGCACTGAAATGGCTGTTTTTAACGATATAATCTGTTCGGCGTTGAAATTACGGTTTATAACAACGGTTATCTTATCCGCCAGCCCTTTTTTAACGAGAAAATTATTGACAATTTTGTTTTTATATCCAAGCACTACAACGATATTATGTATGCCAGCATTTTCAAAATCGTCTATTATTTTTTCTATAAAAGTTGTTGAGCCGTTCAATTTAAGCAGTGCCTTTATCCTGCCCTGCATCCGTCTTCCATTGCCTGCAGCCAAAATAATTCCAAAAATAGATGATGTGGTGGAAACCATAAACTGGCAATTAATCTTCTTTTAAAAGTTTCAATTCCGCGGTTGTACGTTTTCTCATTTCCAATGCGCCCACAAAACATTTCTTTGTGCAGATGGAGCATCCAATGCATTTTGCCGGGTCTATTTCAGGGAAACCTTTCTTGTCTAAAGAAATTGCCTGGTATGGACATCTTGTGCAGTTCCCGCAGTTTACGCAAAGTTCCTTTATTAAAGAAGAAATCTTTTTTGTGGGAGTCAGAGCCATGAAATCCTTTATGGGATTGGGTTGAGCTATACCGATCAGTTCTTTCATTGATTTGATTCCGCGTTCTTTCATAAGGTAACTCACGCCGTTTGCCAACTCGTCGTAAATTCCATATCCGTATTTTGTAACGATAGTGCAGAATTGAACTGTTTTTACTCCCAATGCCAGGAAATGAGCAGCTTGCTTATAGTTCATAGGCCCGCCGTTGCCTGAAATTGTAACTCCTACAGGTATAGCATTCGCCAAAGTGAAATAACTTATAGGAGTGACACCTTCACCGCTCATTCCGAAAACAATTCCATCTTCCCATTGCGCCTTGTCTATTTTACGAAAATCCATTACAGGGAATGTGTTAGCGAGTGTTATGCCTGCTTTTTTCCCGGGGTACTTATCCAGCACTTCTTTGATGGCGCGCACTATAACTGCGACTGATGTGACTGCTGCTGTTAGTTTGAATAATTTGGGTACTTCTGGATTGCTTGCTTCCATAATCCAGTTGATTATTTTTGCGGTCAAACGCGGATTCTGTGAAACTATGTCTCCTTCTGTGCCGTCTCCGCCCTGCGGGCAGGAAAGTGAGTATTCTATACCCATTACTCCGGAACTTTCCAGTTTTTTTGTGTTTGACTGCCAGCCCTTCCTGTCGTTTTCGTCATTGCCTGTAACAGGTCCGCCGGTTGATGCCATAGTCAGCCGGTCCGGATATTCTTTTATTAATTTTTCCACTTCCTTGCAAACTCTGTCTAAATGATGACCTGAGACATTGTCGCAGTTCCCGTAAGTGAGATTATTGAAGGCGTGCATGTATTCTCCGGGTATGTGTATGGGAACATTATCAAAGGAGGTTTTCATAATTCCGCCGGCCCATCCAGCTTCGTATGCCTTTTTCATCTGGTCATACCCGTCGGAAGGCGGCGCTGCTGAAAGCAAGAAAGGAGATCTTATGTTCCTTCCAAAAAAATCTGTTTCAAGAGAAATCGGTGTGTGAACATAACCCGGCAGAGATATTGTGCTCTTTACATTCTTTTCTATTTTCGGTTGTTTTGTTTTTTGGATATACGCGTCAACTGCGGATGCGGTATTTTTTCCCGCTGCTACAGCTTCGACAACTGTAGTCGGTCCGTTTACGCAATCTCCCGTTACAAAAATGCCATCCTGTGATATCCCCGGCATGTCAGGTTTGTTTCCTATGGCGATAATTATATGGTTCACGTCTTCTCTGTTTTGTTTGCTGTTTGGAATATCCTTTAAATCTTTTAAATTGAATTTTTTCCCTGCGGGAAGCATTATTTTTGAAACGGTAATGCCGCCTATCTTTTTGCCTTTTGCCTTTATCGCAAGTATTTTCGTTCTGCCTGTAACCTCAATTTTATTGTCTAACAATTCTTTTCTTTCTCTGGGTGTAAGCGGCATTTCAGATATATCTTCAAGCGCAATCATTTCAACATTGCTTGCCCCGTTAAGTTTTGCTGTAACAGCGCAGTCAAGAGCGGACGCTCCTCCTCCCTGAACAACAACTTTGCCTTTGAATTTAAATTTTTTCGGATTCATAAGATAATCAATCGCGTTTACCGCTAATTCCTGATTTTCTATACCCGGCATAATCGGTTTCCACAATCCTACTGCGATTATCACGGCATCAAATCCCTTTTTTAGAAGTTCTTCCGGATTTTTTACAGGAGATTTTAATTTTATTGTTATGTCTCCAAGAGTTTTCAGAAAATCTATATCGGATTTCAGGGCGTTTTTGGGAAGACGGTGGTCGGGAATCATATTACATGTGCCGCCTGCTTTATCCATTTTGTCAAATATTACTATTTTGTATCCCATCTGCGAAAGTACTCCGGCGGCTCCGAGTCCTGCCGGACCCGCGCCTATGATTGCCACTTTTTTTCCGTTTGATCTTGACTTTTTAAATTGCGGTATCCCGCCGAGTTGATTCGCTTTTCTTATGATGTTTGCCTGCAGTTCCGGAATGTTTATAGCGCCGTCAAAAGATTTATGGGAGCATTTGCTCATACAATGTCTGTCAGGGCATACATGTCCGCATACGCCTCCGAGCGGGTTGTTTTTCATAATCAGCGCTGCAGCGCGCAGAAAATCCTGTTTCTCTGCTGTTTTGGAAGCCATTATAAAATCAAAAGGCGAACAGTTCGCAGGGCACGCTTTTTCACATGGCCTTTCTTCGCAATATTCGCACCTTGAAAGTTCTGCTTTAAGCTGCATGTCGGTTAACGGAACATATTTTTTATTCACTAATATCCTCCTAAAAAAATAAAATTTAATTTTAATATTTTATTAAAATATAAGGTTTTAGTCAAGAGGTGTAGAATATTTGAAAATTCAAGCGATAAGCGCGGATAGGAGCCTGAGAGCAAAGCGTTAGCGCGACACTTATACAGAGGATACGTTATACGTAACGAGGATTATAAAAAATATATTTCATTTCTTTTCAAATATGTTTTTCAGAATGTTATCTTATTTTGCTCCGGATAGATTGTTTTAACCTGTATGCTGAAAAGTTTTTTATTAGGTTTGTTATAAAAAAAATATTTTCCGCTGGGTCGGGGGAGGGAAATTAAATTGCTTATATAAAATATACGGTAATAAAACATTAAGACGCTGAAAATTGCATTTATCAAAGAAAAACAAGCGAGAATTATAACAATAATTTAATTTTTAATTTTTGAATTATGATTATTCTTTTCAAATTTTTGTTTAACCATCAATTTGTCAGCGCGCTCCAGCAATTTGTCTATAGAACAAGGTTCTTCAGGATCAAAAACAACTATTCCAAAACTTAAAGATAGAAGATATTTTCTGTGCCCTTTTTCATTTGCCGCATCCAGATTTTGCTGCAGGCGGGTGGTTGTTGTTTCAGTATTGTAATCGCTTGTTTCCAAAACAAGAGCCACAAATTCATCTCCCTTTAATTTAACAATAATATCTTCGTAACGGAATGTTTCCCTTAGTACTTTTGCTATATCAAGCAATGCGAGATCTCCTTCTTTATGACCCCATGTTTTATTGATGTGTTCCAATCCGTCCACATCGGCAAAAACCAACAGCATTTTTTTCTTCAATCTTTGTACAAGTTTCAGTTGGTGTTCCGCGATATGCATGAATCCCCTGCGGTTATACAACCCTGTAAGTTCGTCTATCAATGAGAGACTTCTGAGCTTTTGCAAAAGTCCATGACGTTCTATGGCATAACGCAGAATATGCAGTAGGAATTTCCCGTTTAGTTCTTCTTTTACTATGTAATCCTGCGCTCCTTCATGCACTGCGTGGATAGCTATTTCTTCGTTGTCAAGTCCGCTTATTATCACAATCGGGAGGGATGCGTTATGCTGGATTTTATACAAGGATTCCATACCGTTGCCGTCCGGCAGGCTCAGATCCAGCAGGATCACGTCAATGTCCTCTTTTTTGATGTATTCAATGCCCGATGAGAGAGTTTCGGCGATAAATAAATTTATTCTTTCGCCGGTTTCTTTCAAAGTCTTTTTGAGAATAACTACATCTTCGGCATTGTCCTCAATATATAAGATTCTCATCCTACCCTCCCGTCAACAATAAGATAAACTCTTATTTTGCGTTATATCGTTTTTCTGCGATGTAATTTAAGGCAATATTGAGTTTGTTGAGAGTGTATTTTTCCACATATTCGCTTTTTATCCGGTTTTCTCCGAACAGACATTTTGCCTGCTGTGGCTTTGCCGGAATACCTGCAGAAAGTATTATATTTTTAATTCTTTCAGATGTTAAATCGTATAAAGGATGTTCGTTTTTTATGTTGAATTTTCCGCATAGCCGCGATGCCACTTTGATATATTCCTGTGTTTGTTCCGGATAATAGTTTTGGCTTTTTTGAAATCCGTCGGCAATAATATTTATATGATTTTTCATGCAGAAAAGTATGGATTCGGAGAGCATCGCGAGTTTGCAGGCGCAGCATACCAGAACCCCGTATTTTTTCACATCCTTTTCAAGAGTTTTGATAGCCATTTTATGAAACAGATCTTTGCTGTTAAGCATTCTCCATGAACATAATTGCGGGAATTTTTTTATGATGATTTTAGATTTTTTTTCCGAAAGGTCAAGATCGCTTTCAACGCCGTTGTCAAAAGTTACAAGATAGGTTTTGACGCCCTTTTTAAGATAATAAACTGCCGCTGCTGTGCTGTCAGTCCCTCCGGAAAAAAGAATCAGAACTTTTTTTTGTTTATTCATTCTGTTTTTTAGCAAAAAATACGTTTTACTTCCTCAAAACATCCATAAATCCGAATTTTGCCGCGAACGAATGTTGCCGGAAGAGCTGTTCAGCATGTGTTATTTATTGCCTTTCATATACCTCTGGGCAAGGATTGCTCCTTCAAAAATAGCTTCATATCCGGTGCATCTGCAAAGATGTTTTGCCAATGCGTTTGTTATTTCTTCTTGCGTGGCGTCTATGTTTTTTGTGAATAGCGCGTAAAGTTCCAGCACTATGCCCGGGGTGCAGTATCCGCATTGTACTGCGCCGGCTTCTATCAATGCCTTTTGTATAGGGTGTATGGTTTTTCCTTTAGACAGTCCCTCTATTGTCAGAATAGTTGTTCCGTCTGCTTTTATCGCCGGCATGGAACAACTTTTTTTCGCCTCGCCGTCAACGATTACAGTACATGCTCCGCAGGAGAGATCGTCACATCCCTTCTTTGTTCCTGTAAGACCAAGTTTATCCCTCAATACATCAACAAGTTTCTCCCAGCCGTCTATTTCCACAGTTCTTTTTATTCCGTTTACGGTAATACTGATTTTTTGAGCCATTTTATTTACCCTCTAATGTTTTTTTGATTTTTTCAGGAGTTACAGGTATTTCAAAGAAATCCACTCCTATAGCGTCGTATATCGCGTTCAATATTGACGGAGCCACTCCGATAACAGGATGTTCTCCGATTCCTCTTGCTCCGAACGGGCCTATATGTTCCGGAGTCTCTATGAATTCCACGGTGTATTTCTTAGGCGCGTCCTTTATATTAGGGAATCTATATTTGGAGAAGAACGGATTTAGGCATTTCCCGTTTTTGTCAAATTTTATTTCTTCGCACAATGTCGCGCCGATAGCCATCATAACTCCTCCGTTGACCTGTCCGCGGATTTGTTTTGGATTGATTACCCTGCCTATGTCGAAACATGACGCGAAGTGGTCAACAATAGTTCGTCCCGTAGCTTTTTCTATTCGTATTTCGCACGCTTGCGCGCCGAAAGTGTAGGTTACGCCCATGGAACCCTGCCCGTTTTTATCCGGATTGCAGTACCTCGGCAACCGGGCATCCGAGGTGGACTGAATTACTTCTCCGACTGTTATTCCGTCCGGATACATATATCCGTGAACCAGCCTGCCGATTTCTATCTTTATGCTTGGGTCATGTTTCAAAAATATTTCGTCTCCCGCGTATTCAAGCATATCTGTGTCGACTCTCAATGCCTGAGACGCAGTTTCTTTCAGTTTTTGTATTGCCTTTTCGCATGCCCTTATTACTGCTCTTCCGCCCTGAATAGTAAACATAGATCCTATTGTCTGCCATTCCCAGGGAGAAAACTGAGTGTCAATTTCAGTATAGACCCGTATTCTTTCAGGCGATATTTTTAAAGTTTCTGCTGCGATTTGTCTTACTACGGTTCTCAATCCCTGTCCTACTTCAGCTCCTGCCATGTTTATGCACACGCTCCCGTCAACATTAAATTTCAAAAAACAACTTTTTGAAGAGAATGGCGCTCCTTTAGGGGATTTCATCAATGCGGAGAAACCTCTGCCGTAATAATATTTGTCATCTTCTTTGGGTTTTGAACCGGAAAATAGTTTTTTCTTTATGATATCCGAGCATTGTTTTACACTGCCGTTTGATTCCCAGAGCAGTTCTCCGAGAGCCGTATATTTGCCAGGTCCCAGATAATTCATCTCTCGTAATTTGAAAGAATCTATATTGAGTTTTCTTGCTATTATATCTATCATTCTTTCAATGCCGAATTGGGATTCCTGATGCCCATATCCTCGATATGCTCCAACAGGGGTTGTATTTGTATAAATGGAATATCCGTCCAAATAGCAGTAGGGAAATTCATAAGCTCCGGTGCAGTTGTGCGTAGCTCCTCTCATTATATGGAGGCCTGTATCGACATAAGCGCCTGTCGAATGGTATATTGCTGCTTGAAGAGCTACGAATTTGCCGTCTTTTTTCACTCCGACCTTGAATTTTGTTCTGATGCCGTGTCCAAGTAAAGAACTTAAAAAATCTTCTTTTCTCGAGCACATCCATTTCACGGGCCTTCCCGGCACAAAATGTGCTATCCATGCCACTGTCTGTTCTATGGTAACATCTGATTTGTAGCCGAAACATCCGCCGACTTCAGGGACATGCACTCTTACATCTCCAATCGGAACTTTATATTTCCGCGCTATGTCTTCTCTAACCACAAAAGGGCATATTGTGGAGGACCATATTTCTATTGTATTATCTTCATGGAATTGTGCTATTGCTCCGTGCGGCTCTAACGCCGCGGAAGAGCCCCATGGATATACAAATTCGCCTTCAAAAGTATGGTCTGATTCCTGAAATCCCTTTTCAATATCTCCTTTTTTGCAGCAGTAATGATCCCCTATGTTTGTGCCTGCTTCAGGACCTATTCCCGGAAGATGCCAGTAATTTCCGCTGTCTGGATGTAAAAGTACCGCATCCTTTTTCAGAGCGTCCATAGCGTCCACTATAACAGGAAGAGGCTCGTATTTTACTTTTATTTTTTTTAACGCTGTCTTTGCCTGATTCGGGTTTTCCGCGAGTACCGCAGCGACAGGTTCTCCGATATAAAGAACCCTGTCAACAGCCATCGGCAATCTATCTTGCACATTGTCGCCGAATCTGAAATCGCAGCCTTTGCCTGTAACAATTTTTACCACACCTTCGCTTTTTTTCGCTTCCGAAATATCTATGGAAATAATTTTTGCATGGGCGTATTCCGGATAAAGAATAGCGGCATAAAGCATGCCCGGCAGTTTTATATCGTCTATAAATACCGCTTTACCTATTGCTTTTTTAATGGCATCGGGTCTGTCAACATTTTTTCCTATGTATTTAAAGTTCAAGGTAACCCTCCAGTGATTATCTGTATAATTTAGTGGTCGATGCTGTTTCCGCTATTACTTTTCCGCTGCTGATAACAAAAGCGGGAGCTTCCTGGTCTCTTAATGCTTCAAGCACGCTATTCACTCCGAGTATTACCATATTTGCGTCATTGCCTTCCTTCAAACCGAAGTTTTTCACATTCATGGCTTTTGCGCCGTTGATTGTTATCATATCATATAATGTTTCCATCTGATCCGCGCCGGTCATCCACAGCAGATGGGATGCTAAAAATGCTATTTCAAGCATATTGTTGCGGCCGTAAGGATAATAAGCGTCTGAAATATCATCCTGACCGAGACATACCAGAGCGCCTTCTTCCAGCAATTCGCCTACTCTTGCGTGTAATGGACCTGTCTGCGGATCCGTAACTATGCCTATGCCGGATTTTTTGAGAAGAGCTACAACTTTTTGGAAATACGGTTTCGGATATAAGCACATTGCCCTGGCATGTTGCGCAAGAACCCTGCCCTGCCAGCCTGTTTTAATTGTTTCAGTGGCAAGCATTTCAAGAGTTTTTAATGTCGGATCTCCGGCGTCATCAACAAGCATGGATACATCTTTATTATATTTTCTGGCTATAGCCACCATCTTTTCTATATGAGTTTTTTCGTCCTGTTCAGTGTATTCTATCCAAGGTATTCCGCCTACTATGTCAGCGCCGAGATCCATTGCTTGTTTGACAAGATCTTCAGCTCCGGGTTCTCTTACCACGCCGTCTTGAGGAAAAGCCACAACCTGAACATTAACAATTCCTTTAAATTCATCTCTTGCTTTTATAAGCGCTTTTACGCCTTCAAGTTTTGCCTTTGAATCAACATCTGCGAATGCTCTGATGTGAAGATTTCCGTATTTGGCTGCCAATTCAAGCGCTTTCCTGACATTTTTTATTATCCATTTTTCATCATAATTTGCTTTAACGCGCGCGGCAAGTTCTATTGCAGTCATCGCTTTGCCCATATCGCTGCCGTGGTAATCTTTTAATGCCTTTTCATCCATCATTTGCAGTGTCCAGACCTTGCATAAATGAAGATGAGCGTTACAATAGGATTCAGTAACGAGATTCCCTTTTGCGTCGATCCATTTGTCCGCTTTTGTTGATATTTTTGCCGCGATTTTTGAAATTTTGCCTTTATCGATACCTATATCAAATAATTCTTTTTTGCCTCTTAGTTTCGCATTTCTGATGATGAGATCCATTCTTGCTGCCTCCTTTTGTGGTGTTTTAGATAAGATTTTAAAAATTAATTTAAAATTTAAATTAACTATTATAAACTTGTTAAATGAAATATATTATATTTTAATAAAATAAGAGTAATTTGTCAAGTTAAAGTATAAAATTTAAGTATAAATATGGGGTTTTGGATTAATACGGCTGTTTGAAAAATATTTAAAGAAATTTTTCATTAAACCCTAATTGCGGAAACAATATAAGGTTTATTTTAATCGCGTGTTTTTTTAGCACTGGTTTTTCATTGTTTAATTTGCACGCTGTTTAGTCCCCGTTCCTGCCGGAGTTATGCCTGTTCCGCTCAGATACTGAAAGAATTGCTTTTCTTAGCCGGATGGATTTCGGAGTCACTTCTATAAGTTCGTCGTCTTTTATGAATGTTATCGCTCTTTCTAATGTCATCGGCTGTACAGGGGTAAGGACTATATTGTCATCTTTTCCTGCGGCCCTCATATTCGAAAGTTTTTTTTCTTTACACGGGTTTACGTTTATGTCTGCGTCGCGATTGTTTTCTCCTATTATCATGCCTTCATATACTGGATCATTTGGGGAAATAAATATTATTCCTCTTGGTTCAAGATTATAAATAGCGTATGGAGTTGCTTTGCCGAATCTGTCGGAAATCAGTGATCCTGTTGCCCTTAAAGAGAAATCGCCTCTGTATTCTTCGTAATCTTGGACATAAGAGTTCATTATACCGGTACCCCTGGTGTCAGTTAAGAATTCGCTCCTGTATCCGATAATGGCGCGCGTGGGGGCGGTGAATTCTATCCGCACCCTGCCGGTCCCGTGATTCACCATATTGATCATCTTCCCTTTTCTGTTGGAAAGTTTTTCTATAATGATTCCGATATTCTCTTCGTCGCAGTCGATAAAAAGGTGTTCTATAGGTTCCAGTATTTGACCGTTTTTATTCTTGAAAATGACCCTCGGTCTTCCGACGCTTAGTTCAAAATCCTCCCGGCGCATCATTTCAATAAGTATTTCCATCTGGAACTCGCCTCTTCCCTTGACTGTATAAGTATCTGATCCCTGAATTTCTTCAACCTGTATCGCTACGTTTTGAAGAGATTCTTTGCGCAGTCGTTCCAGTATTCTTCTTGATTGTACAATGTTCCCTTCAGTCCCTGCCAGAGGCGAAGAATTTATGGTAAACATCATGGAAATTGTCGGTTCGTCAATTTCTATTCTTTTAAGAGCCTTGGGATTTTCCTTGTTGCATATCGTATCTCCTATAGACACGTCTTCAATTCCGGCAAGTATTATTATGTCTCCAGCTGATGCTTCAGTCACTTCTTTTATGCTGATACCGTCATAAACCTGAAGTTTTGTCGTTTTTAAAGGCAGTTGCGCGCCGTTGTCTTTTATACATACCAGATTATTATTTTTGCTTACGTGTCCGTTAAAAACTCTGCCGACTGCCAGCCGCCCGACATAATCGGAATAATCCAGATCGCATACCAGCATCTGAAAAGGTTCATCCGGGTTATACGTCGGACCCGGGATTTTTTCTATAATGGTTTGAAACAGTACGCTTAGATCTTTTTCTTTGCTTGTGAGAGATTTTTGCGCTATGCCTTCTTTTCCTATAGAATAGATAACCGGGAAATCTATCTGATGGTTTTTGGCATCAAGATCCATAAATAATTCATATACGGAGTCAAGAACTTCTTTGGGCCTGGCGTCTTTTCTGTCTATTTTATTTATCAGAACAATAATTTTTAATCCGGATTCCAGCGCTTTTTGCAGAACAAACCTTGTTTGGGGCAGCGGCCCTTCGGCAGCGTCAACGAGAAGAACCGCTCCGTCAACCATTTTAATGGCCCGTTCCACTTCGCCTCCAAAGTCGGCGTGCCCGGGAGTATCAAGGATGTTTATTCTAACATCGTTCCACATTGCCGCGCAGTTTTTTGCGGAAATGGTAACGCCGCGTTCTTTTTCAAGATCCATGTTGTCCATAATGCGTTCCGAGACGTCCTGGTTCTCTCTGAAAATTCCGCTCTGGCGCAGCATATGGTCAACAAGCGTAGTTTTGCCGTGGTCAACGTGAGCTATAATTGCTATGTTTCTTACTTTCTCGTTCCTTTGTATGTTTTTCATAATTTTTTTATTTATCCTTTACCGAAAAAAGTGTCGTATTATATAAAATTTCAACGAAAAAAACCGGACTATATACATCGTTTCCGGTAACCGGCTCTAACCTTTACATTTAATATGCGCCGAGTTCCTGAAGATACGGACGGAAAACTTTCTACCTGTAGTTCGTAAACTGCAGTGGAATAGGATAATCTTTTGATTTTACGAAATTGATTACCGCCTGAAGTTCGTCTTTGTCCCGGCCTGTAACTCTTATTTGTTCGTCCTGTATAGCCAGTTGTACCTTCAAATTTTTTGCTTTTATATCTTTTACAATAGTTTTCGCCAATTCCGTTTCAATTCCAGAAACGACTGTGTTTGTTTCACGAACTGCTCCGCTGATATTCGTCTCGGTGCTTTTTACAGACAGCGATTTGTTGCTGACTCCCCGTTTTGCCAGTTTTGCCAAAAGAATTGATTTTATCTGCTTAAGATGGAATTCCGATGCCGTGGAAAGAATAACGGTCTTTTCGGAGCGGTTGAATTTTATAATGGAATTACTTCCTCTTAAATCAAACCTGTTGATTATTTCTTTCATAGCGATGTTTACCGCATCGTCTATAGATTGCAGATTGATTTGCGATACTATGTCAAAACTGAAATTATTAGCCATTGTTTTTCTCCTTGAATGATAAAATAATAATTTCAGCATTATACACAATTTTTTTTAATATTACAAATAATTATGAATTAGCCGGAGAATTTTCAATTTAATTTAACGCTTGATTTTTTCAAATAAAGATATATAATAAAAAACTTAAAAGCTCTTGAAATTGTTAAGATATTTTATACATATAAAAAAGGAAAAATTCGTCGTAGAAATAAATACGAATATCCGGTGACAGTTTTGAGCCGGCATATAAATTATAAAATCGACATAAGTGTTTAAGATTGTGTTTAGTTAAACTTGTGGAATGGAGCAACAATTTATGGAATATAGTAAAACTGTAAATCTTCCGAAAACTGATTTTTCAATGAAAGCTAATCTTCCCCAGCGTGAACCTTTAATGCTGGAATTTTGGAGTAAATCCGGAATCTATCAAAAGATGACTTCTAAAAATTCCGATAAGAAAAAGTTTATTCTTCACGACGGACCTCCTTATGCCAACGGGAATATACACCTCGGCACAGCGTTGAACAAAATTCTTAAAGATATTGTTATAAAATATAAATTAATGTCCGGATTTTCCGCACCATACATACCGGGCTGGGATTGTCATGGATTGCCTATAGAATACCGTTTGATGAAAGAACTTGGCAAAACAAAAGCCACTATAGATAAAATAGAGTTTCGCGAAAAGGCGGCATTATTCGCTTTAAAGTATATGGGCGTGCAAAGGGAAGAATTTATGCGCCTGGGTTGTTTCGGAGATTGGGAAAATCCGTATCTTACTTTAAAAAACGAGTATGAGGGAACAATAATTTCCGTTTTCAGAAATCTTTTAAAAAAGGGGTATATTTACAGGAAACTTAAACCTGTGTACTGGTGCGCGACCTGCGAAACTGCTCTCGCAGACGCGGAAGTGGAATATGCGGATCACACATCGCCTTCCATCTATGTAAAATTTTCGGTTGTAAAACTTACGGAAAAACTTTCCCGGGTAAAGGCATCATCTTCCTTGCACGCTGTAATATGGACAACCACCCCTTGGACATTGCCTGCCAATGTCGCTCTTGCTTTTCAGCCGTCAATAGAATATGTTTTTGTTGAAACCGGCTCCGGCACATACATCGTTGCGTCCGCGAGAATGGAACAGTTCTTGAAACATCTTAACATACAGGATTTTAAAGTTGTTTTCAAGGCACCCGGCTTGGATTTCGAAGGACTTGTATGCCGTAATCCGGTAGTGGAAAGGGAATCCGTAGGAATCCTCGCGGATTTTGTGTCAACAGAAGAAGGAACCGGCATAGTGCATATAGCGCCAGGGCACGGTGAAGACGACTACATCGCAGGAACTAAATATAAACTGCCTGTTATTTCTCCGGTTGACGATAGAGGAAGATTTACCGGTGATGTTCCGCTGTTTGAAGGGCAAAAGGTGTTTGCTGCTAATGAAAATATCATTAATTATTTGAAAGAAAAAGGACTTCTGCTTTCGGTTTTTGATATAAGCCATTCATACCCGCATTGCTGGAGATGCAAGAAACCAATAATTTTCAGAGCCACCAAACAATGGTTTTTATCTGTTGAAAACGATAATTTGCGCAAAAATTTGCTGGATTCCATAGAAACTGTAAAGTGGATACCGGATTACGGTAAAAACAGAATCAAGGGTATGCTTGAATCAAGGCCTGATTGGTGTCTTACAAGGCAGAGATATTGGGGTACGCCATTGCCAATTATATTTTGTCCTGACTGCGACGAACCTATTTTAGACGACAGAGTATTGGAAAATATAGAAAAAATTGTTTTTGCATCCGGCACGAACGGGTATCTTAAAACCCCTGTATCGGAAATAATTCCTGCAGGAATAAAATGTTCCAAATGCGGAAAATCGGAATTCAAAAAATCCGAGGATATTCTTGATGTATGGTTTGATTCCGGCGTATCCTCTTTCGCGGTTGTTGACGCGAAAAAAGAATTGTCTTTTCCTGCGGATTTGTATCTTGAGGGTTCCGACCAGCACAGAGGGTGGTTTCAGACATCTCTTATACCGGCAGTGGCGTTGAAAGGTCTTCCCCCGTATAAAACGGTACTTACGCATGGTTTTGTCGTTGACGGCGAGGGAAAGAAGATGTCAAAATCTCTCGGCAATGTTATTTCCCCGCAGGATATAATCAAAAAATACGGCGCGGAAATTTTGAGGCTTTGGGTCGCTTCTGAGAACTATCAGGAAGACATCCGGCTTTCAAACGAAATTGTCGCCCATCTTGTGGACGCTTACAGAAAAATAAGAAACACTTTCAGATTCATTCTCGGCAATATAAATGATTTTGATTCTTCAAAAGCAGTGGAATATCCGGAATTGCTGGACATCGACAAATGGATCCTTTCAAGATTCAACCGTTTGCTTGCGGAAACGGAAAAATCATACGATAATTATGAATTTCATAGAGTATTCCATATGGTGTATAATTTCTGCGTAGTGGAAATTTCCTCGTTCTATTTTGATATTCTCAAAGACCGGCTTTACACTTTCGGCAAAAATTCCCGCGAACGGCTTTCTGCTCAGACGGTTCTTGAACATATTTTCGTTAAATTAACGGCATTGCTTGCGCCTGTGCTGTCATTCACCGCTGAAGAGGCCTACAATGCATACAAAAAAGACAAATCTTCGGAAAAGAATCTGCCGGACTCGGTATTTATGCTTGATATGCCCAAAATAGACACTTCGTTTGTCAACGAAGATATTGAAAAAAAGTTTGATGCCATTATAGATATAAGGGAATTTGTGCTGAAACTTTTGGAAGAGGAAAGAAAAAAGGGAGTCATCGGAAATTCCCTTGAGGCGAAACTCACGATCTACGCGAAATCTGAAGAAAAAAGAAAGTTTTTGAAGGATAATCTTGCGAATCTTATAGGTGTGTGTATGGTTTCCCAGATTGTGCTTGCGGATTCACCATGCTGCGGCATTGCCGACGGGACTGGCGATACGGAATTTTTAGTTTCGCACGCCACCGGCAAAAAATGCGCCAGATGCTGGATGTGGGCGGAAGATGTGGGCAGGATTCCCGAACATCCTGAGATATGCTCCAAATGCGTAAAAAATCTATCCTTATAAGCATTATATTAATAATTGTTTCTTTAGATCAGATTACAAAAGCATACGTGACAGAACGATTTTGCTACGGGGAGTCCTTTCCTGTATTATATAATATATTTCATATTACATATGTAACTAACACAGGAACGGCATTCAGTATGTTTTCCGGTTACAGCGGTCTGCTTTTGATATTTTCCATTTGCGCGGCGCTCGGTATTGCCGTATACCTGTTCTTTGACAAATTCAAGAAAACATCAGGGGATGCCATCCCGCTCTCTTTCATTCTCGGAGGGGCAGTCGGAAATTTAACTGACAGAATTTTCCGAGGAGCAGTCGTGGACTTTTTGGATCTCCGAGTTTGGCCCATATTCAATATCGCGGATTCCTTTATTACAATCGGTATGACAATTATAATCGTAGAAATAATAATTAGGGAATCTAATTTGAAAAAAATAAAAAAATAATTTTTTCTCTTGACAGAACTAAAAAAAAAATATAAAATCTATCCAAATTATAAGAATTGTGACTTTTGTCACACTATTGATTTTCTTGTTGACATTTACGCATAAATTACTTATACTTAATTAAGTAAATGAAGTTAAACTAATTTTATCGGAGGAATCGTTTTATGAAATGTAACACATTTAAAGCAGTTGCGGGAGTTGCGGTATTATTGTTTGTAACAGGAGTAAATGCTATGTTCGCCGCTCCGAAGACGCCTGTCGCAATAGCGGTGGAAGTAAGAGGCATGGCGCAGATAACGGAAGAGGGGCAGGCGGCTCGTACCCTTACAGTAGGCAAAGAGGTTGGAGAAGGAGACCAGCTGGAGACACAAAAAGGCGCGTATGTTAAGTTGATAAGAACAGACAGCAGTGTTATAAAATTGAACCAGAATACAAAGTTCAGCATAGACACAAGTTTCCCGGGCGAGGAAAAGGGTTCAAAATTCTCAGTTAAAATTGGCCAGATGTTTATGAAGGTTTTTAAAGAAAGAGGGGTATCGAAAAAATTCATAATCAAAACCCCTACTGCTGTTTGCGCTGTCCGCGGCACTGAAGTAGATGTAAACGTGGATGAATCCGGAATAAGCGCATTTACAGTATTCTCCGGAGAAGTTGAAGTATCAAACGATATGGGCGCAGTAGTGCTGACAAAAGGCAACCAGACAAAAGTTGAACCTGATCAACCGCCTGCTCCTCCTGTGGTTGTAAAACTTGAAGAGGGTGCGCGTTGGGATGAGGAAGCAGAACAAGAGCCTTCGAAGAAAGAAGAAAAGAAACAAGAGGGAAAAAAGGAAGAGAAAAAAGAAGAGAAAAAAGAAGAGAAAACAACAAAACCCGGTGAGGATAAACCTGTTGCCGGAGTAGAAGAAGAAGCAGAAGTTGTACCTGAACCGCCGGCTCCTCCTATTGAAGAGGCAAGTCCGACTGCTAAGTAAAAGTATAATATATTACTTGGTATTAAAGATTTTTAATTTAAAATAAAAGAAAATTTAATAATTCTGAAAAGTAATTTAAGGAGGTTGACAGGATGAATAGTTTTAAAAGGAGTGTAGTAAGTTTGTTGTGTTTGGCGGTAACTGGGACTGCATTGTTTGCGCAGGGCAACATCAAAGTGGGAATGGTAGAGGTTCACCCATACATTGATTTCAAGGTGGTTAGCGACGACAACATTTATTTAGATAAGAACAACGAGGAAGATGCTGTAATAACGAATATTTCTCCCGGTATAGGACTTATGTTTCCTATTCAAAAACATAAATTTGCCTTAAATTATCGCGCGGACATACAGAATTATTCTGTGGCAGCATCCACAAACGACGCGAAAATGCATTCCGTGGACGGATTGATTGATTTGAAATTTCCGTCAGGCATAGTGTTTAAAGTAAAAGATGCTTTTAAGAAAACCGTGGATCCTGCTACAAGTGAATTGGTGGCAAGAGCTGAAAGACAGCAGAATAATTTAGATGTGGAAGCAGGATATATGTCAACTGCCGGCAAGTTTTCCGCTGTTTTAACATATTCTCAGGAAACGCATAAATACGATGAAGCAGCGTACAAACCCGGTCTTAACAGGACTGTTGATGTGCCTGGAATAAATCTTTATTACAATCTTTCTCCTAAGACATCTCTTCTGTTAGGGTATGATATGGGTATAATCAACTATGAATATGATTCTAATAAGAACGATTCCAAATATCAATCCGCCGTGCTCGGCGCAAAAGGGCAAATCGCTCCTAAAACAGTAGGTATCGTCAAGGTTGGCATGCAGATGAGAAAATATGACGATCTCAAAGATTCCGTTACAAACGAAGAAGAAGATTTCAATGAAATGATAGCAAGTTTAGGTGCAAAAACAACTTTTACAAGCATGACAAATCTTGAAATCTCTGTAAGCCGCGCACCTGTGGAATCAATTTACGCTCCGAATGTGTACAATATTTCTACAGTTGCCGGATTGAAACTTAACCAAAAAGTAGGAGATAAACTTTCCTTGTCTCTGGACGGTTCAACAACAATTAGCGATTATCCGGAAGCTTCCACTGTTGTATCTACAGGAGCATCCAAGAAAAGACAGGATACTATAAATTCCGTAGGATTAAACGCATCGTATCCTCTTCAGGACTGGGTTACTCTTAATGCCGGATATACTATGAAAGTAAGAAGTTCAAATTTCAGCGACTTTGATTATACGGATAATCTCATAAGCGGCGGATTACGGCTTATTTTCTAAATCCTGCTAATATAGAGAAAAATTAATTTATATTGTTAGTATGTTTATAAAAACGCCCGGGATGGGAATGTGCATATCGGGCGTTGTTTCATATAGGAGATAATTTTTTTATTGATATGGTAAAAGGTTATTTAAAAATATGCTTGCTTATAATATGCTTAATCGGGTCAGGATGCAAAACATCCGGTAACAGGGTATCCGCTGATGATAGATCTGTCCTTTCCACAATACCTATAGAAGGTCAATTAAACATCAATTATCAAAAAGAATATAAAATTAATCCTACGGAACTTCTCCAAATAACAGTTTATCAGGAGCCGGACTTAGAAAGAACAGTCAGGGTTACAAATGACGGTTATATATCTTTTCCATTAATTGGCAAGGTAATGGTTGCAGGTCTTACAGTTATAGAAGCGGAAAATAAACTTGCTTTACTTCTCGGCAAGGATTATATCGTAAGTCCGCAGGTAAGCATATTCGTAAAAGAATTCCAAACGGAAAAAGTTGTTGTTATAGGAGAAGTCAAGACTCCTGGTTCTTACGATTTGCCGCATGGCCGAGCATTGACTTTGCTTGAAGCAATCGCTTTAGCCGGAGGATTTACAAAGGTTGCGTCTGCGGATAGCATAAGGGTTATCAGGGTAGAGGATGGAAAACAAAAATATATTCCTGTAAAAGCATCAGATATTACAAGAGGCGGGGACAAATCCAAAGATATTATTTTGAAACCCGGAGACATTATTTTTATTCCTGAAAGAATGTTTTAAGCGCTCGGAAAGAATAAAAGCATAGGAGTATGATTCCCTCGTTCATGCGGATAGTAAGTGGTTAGTAGTAAGTAGGGAATGCAGTTGCAGGGCTTGTCCCTGCTTAAATGGCTTTCATTCTGAACGGAGCGCAGCGTAGTGAAGCAATCTCGCTTTTGCCGTCATTCTGAGGCAACGCCGAAGAATCTCGCAGTTAAGGTTTTATGCGGAGAAGAGGGACAAGATGGAGATGTTTCGCTTTGCTCAACATGACGACGTTAGGAGATACTTCGTACTAAAGACGCTGTCATTGCGAGCGTAAGCGCGGCAATCTCGCTTTTGCCGTCATTCTGAACGGAGCGCAGCGTAGTGAAGAATCTCGTTGTTTCCGTTAACAACACTGGTAAGAACAATAAAAGAAACAATATAAGCTTAATTTAATTGAGGAAATGTAATTATGATAAAAGTGTCCAATACAGCTAAGGCGCAAGAACTTCAGCTTGAAGATTATATACAATTACTTTTTAGAAGGAAATGGATTTTTATAACATTTTTTATTATTGTTGTTACAATAGTTGCCATTGCCACCTTTCGTATGCGCCCTGTTTATCGCGCTACAGCTACATTGCTTATAGAAAAAGAGTCCACTCCCAATCCCTATCAGGAAAATGTTATGGTGGATGTGTCCCAGCTGGATTATTATATGAGTCAGTACAAGATAATGAAGAGTCGCACTCTTGCCAAAAAAGTTATCGACGAATTGAAACTTGAGAAACATGAAGAATTTATAGAATCCAAAAATATAATTGATTCGTTTTTGAAACGTATATATGTGGAACCCGACAGGGGCACCCGTCTTGTCAAATTAAGCGCGGAATCTTATTACCCGAATCTCGCTGCAAAAATGGCTAATACTCTTGCTGATGCTTATATGGAGCAGAACCTTGAGAATAAGTTATTTGCGTCCAAAGAGATACT
This sequence comes from Elusimicrobia bacterium ADurb.Bin231, assembly GCA_002069855.1. Taxonomy (GTDB): domain Bacteria; phylum Elusimicrobiota; class UBA8919; order UBA8919; family MWCF01; genus MWCF01. The sequence continues at coordinate 32,798 of MWCF01000068.1, forward strand.
TAAACGACTTCCGGATTCCGCTTCTGATAACTGGGATAGCGGTAAAGAAGACCGTTTGGATTCTCTGCCTTCAGTTGTAAATAATACACTTATTCAATCGTTAAAGGCAAACTATATAAAACTTGAAACTGAATATGCTGATCTTTCAAAAAGGTATAAAGACAAACATCCCAGTCTTGTAAGTTTGCGCGCTGAAATGGAGCAGTTAAAAAACCGCATTGATATAGAAATAAAAAACATAGTGGAAAGTATAAAATTCGAATTGTCAGGACAACTTAAAACAAACAATGTGCGTATAATAGATCCTGCTGAAGTGCCGCAAAATCCTATTAAACCAAAAAAGAAATTAAATATACTTCTTGCTATTATAGTTGGTTTGCTTGGCGGAAGCGGGCTTGCGTTTTTTGTTGATTACACAGACAACACCATTAAAACTCAGCAGGACATAGAGCAGTATCTTATAATTCCGTTTTTGGGATTTATTCCTAAATTAACTGCCAAGAACAAGAATGAAAAAAAGGGGGAAAGAAAATTATTCGTTGTTTCAAACCCTCATTCTCCGGAATCGGAATCTCTTAAAAGTATCCGTTCCAATGTAACATTGACATTGCCTGATAAAAAATTCAAAACGCTTCTTATTACAAGCGCTGGTCCTGAAGAAGGAAAAACAATAATATCCTCCAACCTGTCGGTAAGTTTTGCAAATATGGGAGAAAGAACGCTTCTTGTTGACTGCGACCTTCGCAGACCCGCTGTAAGCAAAGTATTTCAGAAATTGCATAACAGGGGTATGGGCGATTATCTCACTGAAGAAGCAGGTATTGACGATATAGTTCATAAAACTGACATAGAAAATTTTTCAGTGATTTTTGCCGGAAAACATAAACACGGGCACAGAGAAATTCTGCATCCTTTAAAAATAAAAAAGTTTATAGAAGAAGTAAAAACAAAATATGATGTTGTCGTGTTTGATTCCCCTCCTGTTATGTCTGTAAACGACAGTATGAACATAGCAATCTGTGTTGACGGAATCGTTCAGGTTATCCGCTACGGCAAACTTAACAGAAAACTTGTTGAACGGTGTACTCAGGTATTGTCCGACACAGGCACAAAAATAATAGGTGCGGTTCTCAATGGTGTTGATACTGAAAGCCGCGGGCATTACTATTACTATTATTACTACAATTATTACGGTAAGTACGGGTACGGAAATATCAAATCAGATAAAGAAAGAGATTCTACGATGTCAAAACCTGCGGTTAGTCAAAAGGCGTAATGACAAGGCATGTCTCTGGTATACTGAGACGAAATTGAAAGTTGCCCGTCATTCTGAATATAGCGCAGCGAAATGAAGAATCCCGTAGTTGTCCAGCAGTTGCCGTTATTACTAAATATAGTTCAGCGCAAACGCCGGCTGCAAAATTAATATATGTATGACAAATATAATAGAAAGCTTATTAGTTCTGCTAATCGTTTTAACCCCATTGGCATTCGGCACAGTGGATGTATGGGCAATATCTCTTTTCGAGTTTATTGTGGCAGTTGCCGCCGTGCTGTTCATCTGGAAAGACCATAGTTGTTACAATTATACCTCGGACGAATATTTCGAGCATCCACATTCCCAAAACCAAAAATTCAATCTGTTCCCTTTTTTGTTATGCATATTTATATTTCTTGCTATTATTTTATTTCAGATGATTCCTTTTCCAGCGTCTCTTTTACGAATTATTTCTTCCAATACTGCCGGATATTTTGATAGAATTTTTTCTTTTATCGGAGGATGGACTGCGCAAACAATCACTTTTGACATATACCAGACACAATTTGAACTATATAAACTTTTATCCTACGCTTTGGCATTTTTTATAATAATTTTCTGTATAAACACCAAAAAGCGCATAAACCGGTTTATATTTATTATTTTTGTTACGGGATTTGCTATCTCCATCTTCGGCATAATACAAAAATACGGATACAACGGCAAACTTTACTGGATTTGGCCTCTTAGAAGAGGTGAACCTTTCGGTCCGTTTGTCAATAGAGACCATTTCGGCGGTTACATCAATCTTATTATTCCGCTCGGGCTTGGGTATCTTTTAACAAACATAGAAAAATCAAAAAAGATTTTGGTGGGTTATATTACTGTAATAATGATTACAGCGCTTGTTATTTCTCTTTCCAGAGGCGCTGTTTTAAGTTTTCTCGGAGCTCTTATATTCTTTACATTCCTGGTATTGATGTTTACAGAAGTAAGAAAAGGCAAAATTATAATTCCAATAACCGCTATTATAATTGTTACTATTATTTTTCTTTTTTGGCTTGATTGGGGGCTCGTAATAGCGAGGCTAAAAACTATAATTGATTCCGAAAGTGGCATAATGAGACCTCGTTTGCCTATATGGATAGATTCTCTTAAAATAATTAAAGATTTCCCGTTATTAGGTATAGGTTACGGCAATTTCCAAAATGTGTTCCCGTTATATCAAAAATCCCATCTTAACAAGTTCTGGCGGCATACACATAATGATTATCTTCAATCGGTAACGGAAATGGGTGCAATAAGCGTTATATTGGTATTGGCATTTTACTGTATGCTTGTATGGTATGTAATAAAACTTTTGCGCGAAAGCGAAGATAACTGGAAGATAGGTCTTTCTATGGGCGCAATAACATCCTGTTTAACCATATTGCTTCATAGTTTTGTGGATTTTAATCTACGCACTACATCCAATGCCTTTCTTTTCGCTGTTATAACAGGGCTTACTATTTCCATACTTACAGTTGATGATGAGAAAAAAGATTTATTTTCTCTTATATGCGGAAATAAACAGTGGATGTTTTACAAAATAAAAATACTTTTTACTATTTTAATAGTTTTTTATATATCTTTTTCAGTTAAGGTATTTGTTTCAGACAGGTATTATCAATCTGCTCTTGGTAAAAAGGAAATTGATGCTAAAATATCAGGTATTGAAATGGCTGTAAAATGGAACAAAAAAAATCCGGTTTATAAACATCAACTGGCATTGTTATATCAGCAGAAGGCCTCGGAACCCGGTATTAAACCCTATGATAAATATAAGCTGCTTTTTTCTGCTAAAAAAGAAATTGAAACAGCAATAGAGTTGTCTCCGGCACAGATAAAATATCTTGCCAGTTACGGCTGGCTGCTTGGGAATCTTGGCAGGTACGACGAGGCAATAAGATGTTTGGATACTGCGGTTGAACTTAACCCGGATTTAAAGCCAGCCTCCAAGCTGAAGAAGGAGTTTCTGAAGCTGAGGGGCTGAAGTATCCGTGGTATAAACAAAACGCCGTCATTCTGAGGCAACGCCGAAGAATCTCAAGGCAGCTGTCATTCTGAACGGAGCGCAGCGTAGTGAAGAATCTCGTTGTTTCCGTTAGCAATACGGATAAGACGAAAAAATTTACAGTATAGGAGTGAAAAATGAAAACCATACTTGTTACAGGAGCAGCCGGATTTATCGGATTCAAAACCTGTGAACTGCTGCTCAATAGCGGTCACAAGGTCGTAGGAATTGATAATCTAAACTGGTATTATGACATTCGTTTGAAAAACTACCGGCTTAACCAATTAAAAAAATACGAAAACTTCAAATTTTTCAAAGCAGACATAGAAAACATTAAACATATAGAAAAAATATTCAAGGCAAATAAACCCGAGGCAGTAATAAATCTTGCTGCGCGCGCTGGTGTCAGGTACAGTATGGAAAACCCTTTTGTCTATATGACCACAAATGCTACAGGCACACTAAACCTTTTGGAGCTCTGCCGTAAAAATAAAATAAAAAAATTCGTTCTTGCTTCAACATCTTCGCTCTATGCAGGCCAGAAAATGCCTTTTAAGGAGACATTGCCTGTAAATACCCCGATATCTCCGTATGCTGCGTCAAAAAAAGCAGCTGAAGCAATGTGTTATTCATATCATTACCTATACGGGCTTGACATAACCATTGTCAGATATTTTACTGTGTATGGACCTGCCGGCAGGCCGGATATGAGCATATTCAGGTTCATTAAATGGATAGATGAGGAACATCCTATTGAACTTTTTGGCGACGGCAGTCAAAGCAGAGATTTTACTTATGTTGACGATATAGCAAAAGGCACCATAAAAGGATTGAAAAAGGTAGGATTCAAGGTGATAAATCTCGGCGGGGACAGTCCGCACAAATTATCGTATTGTATTAAATTGATAGAAAAATATCTTGGCATTAAAGCAAAGATTAAAAAACTTCCGTTCCATATAGCTGATATAAAGGCTACATGGGCTGATATAACAGAGGCGCGGAAAACATTAAAGTGGGAACCGACGATAGGTATTGAAGAGGGCATTAAAAGGACAGTTGAATGGTATGTAGAAAATAAATCCTGGCTTAAACACATAAAGCTGTGATCCGCCGTCATTTTGAACGCAGCGCAGCGTAGTGAAGAATCTCGTCTTTAACGGCGGGATACTTCGCTGCACTCATTTCCTCGTTTCTGAGGATAGTAAGTGGTAAGTAGCGAGTGGGGAATGTAGCCGCAGGGCTTGTCCCTGCCTAAAAATGCTTGTTATTGCGAGGAGTGCAGCGACGAAGCAATCTAATGCAGTCATTGCGGGCTTAATGGTCAAAATTGTTGTTGAAAGAGGCTAAAAAAAGTAGTATTATCGACTAAATAGGCGAAAATGACGCGGTTTCAATATTGAAAAAGCAGGCAGCGGGACGATTGACATGATGCATCGTTGTCAGAAGGCAGGATTGCCCAAACCTGAATTTAAGATTGATGGTGGTTCTTTTGTTTTGAAAGTATGGCGAAAGCGGCTCGAAAAAGGCAAGGACATGTGGGAGGCATCAAGTCGGCACCAAGTAGGCACTAAGTTGGCACTAAGTCAGTACCAAGTTGAGATTCTTCGTAGTTCTGATACCGATAAGGAGATTACAAAATTAATGGCTATTGCGCAAAGGACTGATCGCACTAAGTTTCGGAATCAAGTGCTTAATCCGTTAATTGAAGAGGGGCTTTTAGAGATGGCCATTCCTGATAAGCCTCGTAGTAGTAAGCAGAGGTATCGCATAACAAAAAAAGGAACAAAGTTTTTAAAGAAATATGATAAGCAAAAGTAAATACACTATGAAAATGAGGGCTGTTTTCAGTATGATAGATAAGGTGCCGTCATTTTGAACGCAGCGCAGCGTAGTGAAGAATCTCGTCTTTAATGGCGGGATACTTCGCTACACTCATTTCCTCGTTTCTGAGGATAGTAAGTGGTAAGTAGCGAGTGGGGAATGTAGTCGCAGGGCTTGTCCCTGCCTAAAAATGCTTGTTATTGCGAGCGTAAGCGCGGCAATCTCGCTTTTGTAG
>MWCF01000069.1 GCA_002069855.1 Elusimicrobia bacterium ADurb.Bin231
GTATGATATATCAGGACAGTTTGGGGAAGTGGCGACAAGCACAAACGCATTGAATACCAGTATAAACGAATTGGCAGTGTCAACAGGCACATTGTTGAGCAATACATCGGCACAGGATATATATTATCCGAGGACAGGCGGAACAATAAGCGGGCCTGTTACGATAACGAGCAATGTTTACACGAGCGGGTACAAGATATATACAAATTCGATACAGTTTGACGATGGCACAGTAATGACATCAACAAAGACATTGGCATCATTGTCTGACAATCTCGGTAACCACACAGCAACGCAGGATCTGAATATGAACGGCAAGAATATAACTAATGCGGGATTGGTTGATGGGTATGATATATCAGGACAGTTTGGGGAAGTGGCGACAAGCACAAACGCATTGAATACCAGTATAAACGAATTGGCTTTATCAACAGGAGCGATACAAAACGATGTAAATGAGGTTGCTTTTTCAACAGGCCCGCTTCGTGATAATATAACTGCATTGGAAGTTTCCACAGGTACATTACTTGATAAGTCGTCAGCCACTGTAACATACCTATACAAGAACGAGCAGGCAAACGACAGCGAACGGCTTGGAGGTTATGGATACGGATATTATGCTACTACAGCAAGTTTATATGATATAGTCCAGGACACAATAACATTAGGCAGTGATTTATATGCTGTCAAAACGGATACCGGCACTCTTCATGATGATTTGACAACGGAAATCGCCGCCCGGATTGCTTTGGATTTTGCTATAGGCAATGACACAGGGACATTAAGAAGTGATATAAATAAAATAATAGTTTCCACTGGAGATTTTGTTAAAAAAACAGGTGATACAATGACCGGGGAATTGAGTGTATCAACGCTAAATGTGATTTCGCAAATCAGTTTTGCTGATGGTAGTATAATAACATCAAGCTCCACACTTGGGGACAATCTCGGCAATCACACAGCGACACAGGATCTGAATATGAACGGCAAGAATATAACAAATACTGGATTGGTTGACGGGTATGATATATCAGCGCAGTTCGGTGATGTGGCAGGTAGCACCAACTCTTTGAAAGTTATGGTGAATGAATTGGGATTGTCAACCGGCGCGCTATCCGGAGATATGGAAGCAATAAGTATGTCAACAAGCACATTAAGAGAAGACATAACAACATTGGCAATGTCAACAGGAACATTGTTGGATAAATCATCAGCAACGCTGACATATCTATTCAAGAATGAAACAGCAAGTGACAGTATGAAATTAGGGGGTTATGAATACGAATATTATGCGACCACAGCGAGTATATATGAAATAGGAGTTGACACAGGCATATTGAGCAATGATGTGTATGCTCTTAAAATGGATACAGGGACATTGCGAACAGATATGGATGTTCTGGCTTTTTCTACTGGCACATTATTAAGTACTGCTTCAGCATCTGCGATATATTATCCCATATCCGGCGGAAATATTAATGGTGCTGTTACTGTTTCAAGCAATGTTTATGTTAATGGATATAGATTATATATAAGTTCAATACAGTTTGCCGATGGAACTGTAATTGATTCAACTGCTTCTTTGATTGTTGCCGGAGAAGGAGGGGCAGGGGACAATCTCGGTAACCATATTGCTTCAAAAAACATTAATCTGAGCGGTTATGGATTGTTTAATGTTTCTTCAATTACGCTTGCCGGGAGTATATTGTCAACAGGTACGATCGGGGATATCCCAGCGCAGGGTGCAGGCACAAGATTTATGTGGTATCCAGGAAAAGCGGCATTGCGCGCCGGCAGTGTTACAGATACGCAATGGGATGACGCGAATGTGGGAAATTATTCTATAGGTATAGGACAAAATGTTATAGCTTCACAGTCAGGGTCATTTGCATTAGGTAAAAATATTTTCAATTCTACTCCGGATTCTTTTGCTGCCGGATTCGGTCCGGCTCCGGGATTATTTGTCGCAGGCAGCAGTGTTGCTGTAAATTCCACTTCTTTTCCTGCCGGCAACAGTATAAGTTTTTATACTGTAGGAGCAATGCTTAACAGTGGAACATTCGGATCCGGCAATTCCATATCTGCTATGACCGGAATAAGGATGTTATGGTATCCAAAACTTGCGTCTTTTAGAGTTGGCGGAACGGATAGTACGCAGTGGGATCATAGCAATATAGGGCAATATTCTTTTGCTGCCGGATATAATACTCTGGCAAAAGGGAATAATTCCGTAGCTATGGGTATAGGAACCGAAGCTAACGGCTTAAGTTCAATAGCTTTTGGTTCCCAGTCTATCGCAAACGGGAATCAGGCAACCGCCATGGGCAACACCTCCTTTGCCAGCGGTCAAAACTCAACTGCTATAGGTAACAGCGCTTATGCCAGCGGGTATGATTCCGCCGCCATAGGCAGCGATGCCCGCGCCACGGGGCACACTTCGTTATCTTTAGGGCAATATGTCAATGCCGGTTCATCAAATACAGTGGTTATAGGAAAAGGGGCATTCTGGAATGATCCGTTAATCAACAATACAGTTGATACCTTTATGGTCGGATTTAACCGCAACAAGCCGTCTTTTACTGTATTCCAAAGCAGCATAAATGTCGATGCCTCCGCCGGGTTTATAGAAGATGTTCTTACTGTTTCAACAGGTAATGTGACAGTAGCCAGAATACAGGGAGACGGAAACGCATTCGCCAATGGCGCGTGGAACGGTGCAGGCGCGGATTATGCGGAATGGTTTAGAAAAGAGGGGCAGATAGAGACCGGAGATATTGTGGGGTTAAATGCCTCTTCCGGCAGAACACGCAGGTATGAAATAGGAGATGTTCTGATAGGGGTTTGTTCCGAAAGGCCGGCTTTTGTCGGCAACAGAGATTTGGGTAAAACGGAACAGGAAATGTTTGCTGATTACGCTCTTGTAGGTCTTGTGGGACAGGTGGATATAAAAATGGATCAGGTGAGTGTAACCGGTAATAAAGTGGCCACAAAGGACGGAAAACAAATAGGGTATCTTATGGAAGACGGCAAAATATTTATTAGAATAAAGGATTAGGTTTTTCCAATGGGGAATGTAGCGATTTTTATAGGCAGGCAGATAGTAGGGGCTGTTATTTATCTATACGGACTTCTGAATCTTTTAAGGTCTGTTCTCGGCGCATTTTTTACAGTTTCATCATCACCGGCGCAGAGGGTGGTGAGAGAGATTACTCTGAAACAGATAATATTTACAGCCATAGATGCTGTTGTCATAGTTAGTTTCATAGCGCTCGGTATGGGAGGAGTGGTAATAATACAAACATTTACGCAGCTTTCTAAATTCGGCGCAGCGGATTTAATAGGGAAAATTCTGGTGATTGTTTTTATCAGAGAATTCAGCTCTGTTTTTACCGCGCTTCTCATTATTAGCAGATCCGGTTCAGCAATGACTACTGAAATAGGCAATATGAAGGTTTCGCAGGAAATAGATGCCATAGAATCTATGGGCATCGACCCTGTACAGTTTCTCGTTTTGCCAAGAACAATTGCCGTTGTGACAGCTATGTTATGCCTGACCGTATATTTCAACCTGGCTGCTGTTCTCGGCGGATATATCGTTACATTGGCAATAGGCGTAAATATAAAATTTTTTATGTTTCTGGAAAATTTCTTTAAATATTTGACCATAAAAGATATAATAATATGTTCGGTTAAAAGTCTTTGTTTCGGGTTGGTAATACCGCTGGTGGGCTGTTTTAACGGCCTTTCAGTCAGGAGATCTCCTACGGAAGTTCCGGCAAAAACTACAAAAACTGTAATGGATGCTGTTTTGATATGCATTCTGGTTGATGCCCTGCTTACTGCCGTAAGTTATATATATTTATGAATAATATTCTGGAATTTAAAAATATCGGTTACAAGGATTCATCTAAATTTTTAGTTAAAAACTTCAATTTGTCCGTGTGCGCAGGCGAAACAGTTGCCGCTTTTACGGACTCGCGCGACGAATATTCTATTATGTTGAAATTATGCGCCGGGTTGCTTGTTCCCAATGAGGGAGAAATATTCTTTTTTGGGAAAAATATTAATATTTTTTCTGCGCTGGAGATTAGAAAACTAAGAAGCGAAAGGATGGGGTTTGTTTTTTCAAAAGTAGCATTGATAAATAATATGTGCGTGGCGGATAATATTGCGTTGCCTTTGCGGTACAATACATCCAGAACAGAAGATGAGATTAAAAATACTGTAAGAGAATTATTGGCTGAAGGCGGCATATCCTGTTATGCGGACAAATTTCCGTATGAATTGCCTCTGGGCGTACAGAAAATAGTTTCAACGCTGCGGGCAGTATCCGCATCACCGGCTATAGTTTTTTACGATGAACCCATGTTTGGTCTGGATGAGTCGTCTTCAAAGATATTTGCTGATTTGGTAAAAAGAATTAATTCGGAAAAAGGTGTCGCTACTGTAATTTTTTCATGTCAGTCCGACCGGACATGGAGTTTTATCGGGAAGAAAATATATATAAGCAGAGAGTAAGGGATTTAAAACAGCAACTGAGAAATCCCGACGGTATTTGAAATAAAACGGAACCGAATATAATACAAATAGATTAAGGCTAAAAGTTAAACGCGAAATATTATGCGGGGAGAAAAATCATGCACTATGTTCACAAATTAAAAAGGTCCACTTTGGAAAAAATTGTCGGGTATTTTATTCTCTTTATGATAATAGTTGTAGCGGCAAGCGCCATCGGCGTAGGGATACAAAATAAAATCTTCGTCAAGGAGTACCGGATTATATCAATTATAAAGGAAGGACATGGCATTCAAGCGGGCACAATTGTCAAACTTGCGGGCATAGATATAGGCAAAGTGACTGATATAAATTTTACTCATGACAACAAAATCCGGATCATTATGAAACTTAACAAAAAATTTCAGGATAAAATAAGAAAGGACTCAGTGGCTTATATTTCCTCCACAGGGCTTGTAGGAAGCAAGCATATTAATATAACACTCGGAGATGTTTCTCTTCCGCGCCTTGAAGAGGAAGAAATAATTCATGCAATAGAACCAGTCGAAATCGGGGATCTCGGCACGCGGCTGAATACATTGATAGAAAAACTTGAGAACGTTCTTACTGAGACATACGGCACGGTTCATCAGGTAAATAAAACTTCAGTCGGAGAGTTGAACGCAGCGCTAAGAAATGTTAAATTAATTACCGAAGATGTGAAGAAAAGCCGTATGCTTGCGCTGATGAACGATGAAGCTGCGTATAAATCGCTTAAGGACAGCGTGGATAAACTTAACCAAACAATGGAAAATCTTAAAAAAGCCTCGGAAAAAACACCGGGTGTTGTGGATAAAGCCGGTTCCATTGTTGAAGAGGTAAATAAAATAATCAAAGCCGTTCAAAAACACTGGTTGATCCGTTCTTATATGAAGGAAGAAAAGTCCCAAAAATCTTCCGGTGAACCGGTAGAAATAATGCCGCCGGAAATTAGCCCCGAAGATAAGGATAAGACAGAAAAATAATGTGTCATTGTGGATATAGATTTTGAAAAAATTTACAGTCCGGACGGGTGTCTCGGACAACATCTGAAAGATTACGAATACAGACCTCAGCAAGTTGCTATGGCTCAGGCAGTAGCCGAAGCGATAAAAGAGAAAAGGCATTTGATAGCAGAGGCTGGGACTGGTGTAGGCAAAACATTTGCGTATCTTGCTCCTGCTATTTATTATTCCGCGCATAATAAAAAAAGAACGGTAATTTCAACATTTACAAAAACTCTTCAGCATCAACTTGCGGAAAAAGACATTCCTTTTTTGAAAACTCTTCTCGGAATAGATTTCAAATTCTCGCTTTGTCTCGGTGCGGAAAATTATGTTTGCCTGCGGAGGCTTGAAAAAACATATAAGCACAGTTTATTCAATTCCTTGGAGACGCAAACCAAAATTTTGGCGTGGGCTAAGGAAAGCAAAAAAGGTTTGCGTGCGGAAATAGATTTTGATGTTGACGACGATACATGGCATGAGGTGTGCCGGGAACCTGACCTATGCATGGGGAGAAAATGTCTATACAGGAATAAGTGCTTTTATAACAAAGCGCGCATAGAGCAGTTTTCTTCAGATATCCTTATAGTCAATCATTACCTTTTTTTTGCGAATATAGCATCAGGGAAAAGATTGCTTCCAAAGTACAGCGCCGTGATTTTTGATGAAGCGCAAAATCTGGAAAGCGTGGCTTCCGAATATCTCGGCATTGAAATATCCAACACGAGTTTCTCATATTTTTTAAACCGCATTCAGTCTCTCGTCAAAAGAGCAGGAATACAACACGGGGATTCTTCCGGTAGTTCGGAAGAGGATAATTTTTTCGTAACCATCTCCCATCTTAAACGTCAGGCAAATGTGTTTTTTAATTCAGTATTGACAAAGGTGGGAGTAGAACAAACCTTGAGGCTCAAATCCCCGGGTTTTCTTGAAAATAATATGTCTGCGTCTATCCAGTCCCTTGCTAAAATTCTTGAAGAATTAGCCCGTAATGCTTCTGACGAAGACATAAAGCTTGAAATATCCGGATACGCTCTTCGGCTAAAATCTCTTAAAAAAAATATAGAATCCTTTCTTTCTCAAGATATTCCGGATTATGTTTATTGGATAGAAACAGGAATATTACGCAAGATATATAAAATAATTCTCCGCGCTGCGCCTGTGGATGTATCGTCTCTGATAAAAGAGGATGTATTCGATTCCACAGATACAGTTGTGCTGACCTCTGCCACACTTTCTGCTGATCAAAAATTCGATTTCATAAAAACTCGTCTTGGATTGGATACTGCAGATGAACTTATTCTTGATTCCCCGTTCAATTATGAAAAACAGGTATTGCTGTATCTTCCGGGTGATATGCCGGATCCGCGAGAGGAAACAAATTTGTTTTTTCAAAAGATAACTGAAGAAATACACAATATAATACAGTTTACCTGCGGCAGAACATTTTGTCTGTTTACTTCATTTAAAATGCTCAATTTCGCTGCGGATTATTTATCTGGGATAAAAGGTTTTAATATCTTTAAACAGGGGAATTCAGCCAAGTGGAAAATGCTCGAAGAATTTAAAAGGAGCGACAATGCTGTATTGCTCGGCACTTCCACATTTTGGCAGGGTATTGACGTTCCGGGCCGCGCACTTGAGTGCGTCATAATAACCAAGTTGCCTTTTTCCGTGCCGGATGAACCTCTTACTGAAGCAAAAATAGAATTAATTAAGAATCGCGGAGGAAATCCGTTCAGGGAATTACAACTGCCGCAGGCGATAATTATGCTGAAACAAGGTTTCGGCAGATTAATAAGACATAAAAAAGATATCGGGATAGTGGCTGTTCTTGATTCCCGCATTAGAACCCGCGGTTACGGAAAAAAGTTTTTGCGTTCTCTGCCGGGCTGCCGCATAGTCGAACAACTCAACGATTTGAAACAATTTTATGAAGAATTTTACTCCGGCGGTAAAGTGATCTTCCCCCGATAAAACGGGCACAAAAAAGGTGGACAGCGATTACGTCCCGATCGGTTGATTGTTCTCACAATCTAATCGAATCACATTTTTTTACAGGTAATAGATGCTCTTTATATTTTTATTCTGTTTTACCAAGATATTTAGGAAAGAACCTGATTTCTCACTCTAAAGAAATCTGCCTCGAAAAATTATACATAGTCGAAGAAATACTATAAATAAATAATTTTTATTGACAAAAATATTTTTTTTAATAAAATTATATACTATTACATACAATAAATGGGAAAGCAGTATTTTATATATAGGTTTTTATAAACACTGATTCCCTTTAGAAATTGTTTGTGTCAGGAAGTTCAGTAATTATAGAGAAGCAAGAAGATTTGATACAACGGGCCCGTAGCTCAGCTGGTAGAGCACTTGACTTTTAATCAAGTGGTCGGGCGTTCGAACCGCCCCGGGCTCAAAATTTTATTTTTTTTAAGCATTTCTTATTGGCAAAATATAATTTTTTCATTATACTTAATAATATAAGTTTTAAACGAAAGATCTTAATTCTGAACTACGGAGTGAATAACATTTACGAAATGTTTAAAAACTTCCAAATTTTTTTTTATTTTGTAATTAAACCCTTAAGAGTTTCCCTTTATACCGTTTTCAATCCAAAACACTCCGCTTCATTCGTAAAAATATCCTTTTCTAATTCCAATTTTTTTAACATTCGGAGACATGTCTCCGAATGTACAGGAGGAAGTTATGCGTAAAGCATTGTTTGTATTTGCCGGAATTTTGTTGACAGTAGGGTGGGTTTCCAGGGTATATAGCGCTACGCCTATGAAATTCAAATATCAGGGTGTGCTAAAACAGAACGGCGCTTTGATAACCGGCACGAAGTTGATGAGATTCAGAATAACAGATTCCAACGGGAGTACCGCGTACTGGGACAGCGGCAATATAAAGGTTGAATTCAAACAAGGCGTATTTTATGCTGAATTGGCTCCTGTGCTTAGCGGAAGCAAAAAATGGAGAGACGGCGGATATTACCTTGAAGTAAACATAGAGAAACCTTCAGGGAACGGGGAAATGCAGACAATGGACCCGCGCGAAGAAATCGCTTCTACAGTATATGCGTTTCACGCTGCTGATGTTGACGACGGCGTTATCACAGAAGCGAAACTCAGCCCTGAGGTAGCGGCAAAATTGAAAGCCGCAGGCAGCGCTGCTGATGTTACGCAGATAAAAATAGATACAGAGACATTGAGGTCGGATTTAACAACTGAGACAAGCAACCGCGCTGCCGGAGATTTGGCTGTAGGAGTGGACACAGGCACTTTGAGAAGCGATTTGGCATCTCTTGCGCAGTCAACAGGCGCATTTATGTCTTCCGGAGATAATCTCGGCAATCACATAGCAACTACTACCCTGGATATGGCCGGGTTTGCTGTAACTAATGTGCTTACAGTTGACGGGTATGATATAAGCCAGCAGTTTTTGGATATATCTGTGGCAACGAGCGCTTTGATAACAACCGGCAGAATAGCGGACGGAGCAGTAACTGATTCAAAAATAAATGATGTTGCCTGGAGCAAGATAACAGGCGCTCCTTCAAATAGCGCAGGTGATAGTTTGGGCACGCATATAGCAACTAAAACCCTGGATATGGCCGGTTATGCAATTACCAATGCTACAGGCAATATTTCGATGTGGACTAATAACAGCGGGTATCTTACAACATACAGTGAAATAGACCCGTTATTCAGCATATCCGTGTCATCCGGCATAACAGCCCCGCAGATATCGAGTTGGACAGTGGCATACGGCTGGGGCAATCACGCAGAAGCTGGTTATATTACTTCCGGCGACGATCTCGGGACACACAAAGCGACCACTACGCTGGATATGTCCGGCAATTCCATAATAAATGTATCAACCATATCTGCTACAGGCGGCTTGCTGATTTCGGGAAATATCGGTGGTATCCCTGCAGAAGGCGCCGGGACCCGGCTTATGTGGTATCCTGGGAAATCCGCTTTTAGAGCCGGCGGGGTGGGTTCTACTCAA
>MWCF01000070.1 GCA_002069855.1 Elusimicrobia bacterium ADurb.Bin231
TGATAATACAAATGTAAATGAACTAAGATCTTCATAAAACTCCATATAAACTTAAAAACAATACCTTTTTAAATATGACAGTATCAGAAAAGGCAAAACAAAGATATTGGATCACAATTGATTTAAAATTTCCATTGCCAATGTTTTTCTGTTAAATTTATTAATAACCTTCCAGTTTTTTTTATTCTCTTTTCTATTTTTCAACGCTTTAGCTATATATTTTTCTATTTTTGACGGATCTGTTCCTAAACAAATACCCGCCTTAGATTCTTTTATCAGATATCCGGCAGAAGAATTTAAATCAATGCCGATCGACCATATTTCTCGGCCAAGATAAAGATACTCAAACAATTTGCCCGTAAGAACACCTTTTACTTCCGGATTGTTATATTCCAGGAATAAAAGAGCATCCGCATCATACTGCATCTTGAGAACTTCTTCGCGCGGCAAAAAGCCTGCATAGGAAAATAAATCAGAAATTCCGAAAGAATCAGCTATTTCTGTCATATTAGTACTCGGAGAACCGGCGAACACAATTCTAAAATCATTCTTGGTAATTATTTTTTTATCTTTAAGGTTTTTTAGTGCTTCAAAGAGTGGAACCGGATTTTGATAAGCTCTATAAATTGATCCGGTATAAACAATGGTAAACTTTTTATTTGTTTTTCTCGGGCGCTTAACAATATCAGAAAAATCATCAGAATCGAATCCGTTTGTAATTGTAGATACAGGGGTGGAAGTCATCGTCCGCAGTGTTTCGGCAAGAGGCTCCGAGACAGTTGTAATCAAATCGGCAGTATTATGAAACTTTTTTTCCAAATACCGTTCATACCATCGGAATAAAATAAAGCCCTCAAAAAGATGATTCTTAGTCCAGAGATCACGCCAGTCAACAATCCATTTAACTGATGGATTGTTTTTCTTTATGGCATATCCGACAAAATGAACTGAATAAGGTCCACCTGTTGAAATTACCAAATCCCAATTGTCATTAATTACAAAATTAATTGATTTCTTAGCCCAAAAATCATGAAAATCCGGAAAACGGCAAGTCCCAAAACATCCCTTACCATTTAAAATATCATTAAAAAAGAAGCGGAGGAAAGATTCAAATCTTTTAATAACCCGTCTTTTAAAATTAAAACTCGTATCCTTATATAACCTATTCTCAACAGTACCTGTGAGAATTTTAAACCCATTGCAACTAAGCTTAAAATCATTAGAACGCATTTCTTTCTCTGTCGTCAAAACGGTAACATCATGTCCGGCTTTTGACCACCATTTTGCCCATGAATACGGGCGCAATGAGGCTATCGAATTAGCCGGAGGGAAATAAGTGCTTACGATTAGAATTCTCAAAGCTTAAATATCCTATCCGTTTCAATATGAACAGATTTAACGGCATTTCTAGTATCAACTATTAGATTCGCTTTCGAAACAATTGAATCTACATCAAAACATTTGTGATTTGTTGTAAATACTACGCAGTCAGCGCTTTTTAACATCTTATCATCAAGTTCAACACCCTTGTAATAATTTCCGTGTTCATCAGTGACCTCAGGTATATGCGGATCGTGATACAATACCTTCCCGCCTTTTTTTGCGACCTGATCCATAACAAGAAGAGCCGGACTTTCTCTCGCGTCATCGATATCAGGCTTATATGCAATTCCGAGAAAAAGAATAGTCGAACCGTTGATTGGTTTTTTATGCCTGTTGAGTGCAAACATTATCTTATTCATCATTCTGTAAGGCATCATATCATTAATTACACCGGCGGCATGAATCATCGAAAGATTGAAATTATAATTCTTGGCTATATATTCAAGATAAAAAGGATCAAGCGGAATGCAGTGACCGCCTATGCCGGGACCCGGATAAAAAGCCTGAAAACCATATGGTTTTGTCTTAGCGGCATCTATAACTTCCCAGATATTTATATCCATTTTACCTGAAAGCAAAGCCAGCTCATTGACCAGAGAAATATTGATGAGCCTGTATGTGTTTTCAAGAATCTTTACCATCTCGGCAGCTCTCGGGCTTGATACCGCATAAAGATGCTTTATAGCTTTTCCGTAAACAGCTTCCGCGATGTTTTTAGATTCTTCGCCCAAAGCTCCGAAAACTTTCGGTGTATTATCGGTTTTATAATCCGCATTGCCCGGGTCTACACGCTCAGGGCTGAAACAAAGCCAGAAATCCGTTCCTTCTGTCATTCCCGATTCTTTTTCAATCAGCGGCTTCATCAGATTTTCTGTTGTTGTGGGATATGTTGTACTTTCAAGACTTATAAAAGTTCCTTTTTTCATATTGCGCGCGATATCAATACATGATGATTCTATATAGCTCATGTCGGGTTTCTTGAATTTATCAAGAGGTGTCGGCACGCAAATGATAACAGCATCACATTCTTTAATTCTAGAAAAATCAGTAGTAGCGGATAATTTTCTTGTCTCCAGAACAACTTTTTTTAAATCTGCATCTGTTACATCGCCTATATAATTCTGAGCTTTATTAACAGCATCTGCTTTTTTTAAACTCTTTTCAAAACCGAGAACAGAAACATTGTTTCTGGCAAAAGTAACAGCGAGAGGAAGCCCGACATAACCAAGACCGATAATTCCGACGATTTCATTTCCGTCAGAAATTTTCTTCATAATATCATTGTAATTGCTCATTGAAAAATCTCCTATATGATATTTGCAATAATTTTCTCAGCACATCTGCCGTCGCCGTAAAACTGGGGACGGTAGTCCGGTTTCTTTATATTCATTATGGCTGAAGCTATTTTTAAAGAATCGGCACCGATTAAGGTGTTCCAACCGCATTCGACCAGTTCAACCCATTCTGTAGAATCTCTCATCGTAATGCAGGGCTTTCCGAAAAAGAAAGCTTCTTTCTGAACTCCGCCGGAATCGGTAAGAACGGCGTAAGCGTTTTCTTCAAGCA
This sequence comes from Elusimicrobia bacterium ADurb.Bin231, assembly GCA_002069855.1. Taxonomy (GTDB): domain Bacteria; phylum Elusimicrobiota; class UBA8919; order UBA8919; family MWCF01; genus MWCF01. Next base: position 2,950 of record MWCF01000070.1, read on the forward strand.
CAAGCATTTCGAAATAACCTACAGGCTCAGTAAGAATGACATGCCCGCCGAAAGTCAAATCGAATTTTTCGATTATTTTCCGTGTACGCGGATGAATCGGAAAAATAAAATTAATAGATGAACAGGCATTTATTCCGTCAACGATGTTTTTCAGTCTTTGCGGATCATCTGTATTTTCCGCACGGTGAATCGTTGTCAAAACATAATCCTTGCCGGCAACAGAAGACGGCAGAGAAGCCTTATTAACAGATCTATAAAACATGGATGCTTCATACATGATGTCACCGGTTAAAGAAACCCTCTTATTATCAGGAGAGCAGTTTTTTGAATTTGAATTAATAATTCCTTCTTTTGCAAGATTCTTAACAGCCGTATCTGTCGGACACATAAGCCACGTAGAAAGATGGTCTGTAAGACGCCTGTTCTGTTCCTCGGGCATTGCCATCAT
>MWCF01000071.1 GCA_002069855.1 Elusimicrobia bacterium ADurb.Bin231
CATTATCTTGTTTGTGAATATCGGCGTGGGAAGCGATGCTAAAAAGTTTGTTTTGCAATCTGTCGGACGAGGTGTTAGGATTGAACCGCAAAAAAACAAGCGGAAAAGGATTTTGAATTTATATAATGCGAAAGAGATAAAAGAGGAATTGTTTAATAAAGTACGAAAAAATATTCTACCGCTTGAAAGTTTGTTTGTTTTTGGAACAAATGCGGAAAATCTCAAGGAGATTATCAAAGCGCTCAAAGAAGAAAAGCAAGAAAAGGACTTGGGACAAGAGTTTATTATCAACAAAGACGCAGAAAAGCGATTATTGCTTATTCCGATATATAAAGAATCGGACAAAATATTTGCGGAAGAAAAAGAACCGCAAAAATATGGGATTAGTAAGGACGATTTCTATTTAGCGAGTGCAATGTTTAATTATCTTGGCAAAAAAGTGTCTTTAGTAAAATACGAATGTGATGTCAAAGTTATTGAGAAGGCCGAGGAAAGTTTTCAAGATAGCGAGAAGGATAAATATTTTGACAATACAGAATCTCGGTCAATAGGCGAACCAGATTTGCTTGTTGATAGGATATTGGGTTATTTCAGCGTTAGAGAAAGAGAGTTCGACAAATTCAAAAAACTTGAGAATGAAATTATTCACTTTAAAAGAATAAAATTTAGGGATGGAGATAAATTTAATGCGATATTAGATGCGATTAAAAAGGTAAGAAACTATGATCAGAAAGGATTAAAAGAAAAAGAGATAGACGCGGAATTTGAAAAAACAAAAAACAAAGAAAAATATAAGAAAGATCTAAGACAGCTTGAATTAGAATTTCAACCAGAAGTTAAATACGAAAAACTAAGAATAAAATACCTACAAAATCATTACTACATTCCAATTATTATCTCAGAGAACGAGAAAGTTGATTATTTGAACCATATTATTGATGTTGATAGCGAGGTTAGGTTTATGGAGCAACTCGAAGATTATTTACAAAAAGATGATCATGTATTTAAGCAGTTTGATTGGTGGATGTTTTCAAAACTCGATCAAACATTAGACGAGGTTCATATTCCATATTATAACCCTAAAGAAAACAATATGGCTAAATTTAAGCCTGATTTTATATTTTGGATGCAAAAAGGAAATGATTATATAATTATATTCGTTGATCCAAAGGGTACAGAACATACGGACGGATACAGAAAGATTGATGGCTATTCAAAGGTATTTGAAACTAAAGAACGAAAAGAATGTAAAAGTTATCCGTTCAATGGATTTAATATAAAAACAAGATTATTACTTATGCCAGCGCATGGCGGCGTGGCTGGAGTTTCTGATAACTATAGGAAATATTGGTTTGATAATTTCAGTGATTTTGCGAGAAAAATTCAATAAATAAACGTACATAAAAAATAGTGGCAAGAAAACGAATGGCTAATCGGGGTCGTATCTTTATTCTTGACATTTCGTTTAAGGTAAAAAAAGGATGGGTTTTTTAATTACTATCTGGTCAATTCTTGAATAAATTATTTTCACGGATCGAGAATCGGGGTCGCATCTTTATTCTTGACAATTGGTAAATAAAAGAAAAGGGGACAGGTAAATTATTTTCCATCAGTATAATTATGAGGATGAGGCGCATAGGCGCCCGGGATGAATTTTTTGGATAAAAAACTGGATTTGCAAACGATAAAGGGTTGAAATCGGGGTCGCATCTTTATTCTTGACATTTCGTTTAATAAAAATAGTTACGTTACAGACATTTCATGCAAATTACAGAAGAAGCGTCTTGTCTTCACCAATGCCGGTTAGCCCGTCCAGAATATATTTCTTGCCGTCCTCGTCTCTCAGATAACCTTCGAGTTCGCCGAAGGTGATGTAATAGTCAATATTTACAACAACTGCATGCATCAGCATGGCATTGAGGTTATAGACTTTGAACTTCAGGTTTACCATGTCATGCTCATCCTTGACGATCCATTCGCACTTGCCGCGGCTCGCAAGATAGTCCTTCGTTTCCGGATTCCGTGTAAACGTTACCGGAGGTAGAATACTGGTCTCGTTTTCAAACCAGATGATATTCTCGTTGTACTTCTCCTGATCAATGGACTGGTTGCGCGTCAGGTTGAAACCGAACCACTTCATTTTACCGTCTATGTTTAGTTTGCCCATTGTGGATACCCAATCATAGTGGGCCTTTCTTGGATAATAACCTCTGTGGTCATCCATAATCGCGCCGGCATTCTCGTCAACCTTGAACTCCTCTCCGTTGAATACAAGCTTGCCGGATACGCTGTAAAGGTCCTTCTGGCTGTAAAGCGGCCTGTTGTTTTTCGGGCTGCCCGGGAATGGAATGGAAACACAGCACGGCTTTGAAACGCGTGTTAGTTCAAAATCGTATTCGATTGCCGGTTTTTCGCTGTATTCCTTGCTGTCAATAAAGCATTTGCCTTTGTGATATCCGCTAAGATAGAGTTTGTTCTTGTCGAGGGAGTTAACATATTTGACATGGCTTACCGGTGTCTCGCCTTCGGAAACATCTCCATTTAAGAGTGTCGGTGCAATCTTTGTGTCCTTGCTTTTGAGATTGGTATCCCATGTGTAAACCTTTTTCGTGCGCTTGTCATAAAAGACATTCATCGTCTTTCCGAAAATACCCATATCGCAGACAACCGCAAGCAGTAGCCCATCCCTGAGGTTAACCTCGGTGGCCTGCCACAGTGTTAGCTTGAGACGGTTCATGAACTGAGGCGCGCTTGTCGGCCTCTTAATCTTTAGGAAATCCATCGATTTGAACTCTTTGTCGAAGGTGCCAAACACAGCCTTGCCGTTTTCATCAACAATGCTGTACGGAGTAGGAACTGCCCTGCGTTCAGGGGCTATATATTTACTATACTCTCCCATGACTTTTCCCTCCTTAATCTGGTTTTCTGGTAATATTTACTATATGGTTCAACTAATTGCAAACAATCCTATGAAAACGATAGCAAGAATTACAGGAAAAGAATTGGGGTCGAATCTTTATTCTTGGCATTTTGTTTAATCGGAAAAAAGTGAATACAATCAGGCAGAAATAACACTCAACGGCAAAAATAGTGACGGTTCTATT
>MWCF01000072.1 GCA_002069855.1 Elusimicrobia bacterium ADurb.Bin231
GTATAGAGAAGAAAGAGACTGATGTGATATTCTATTACAAAGGAAAAAGGCGTATCCTTATAAAAAGCCACCTACAAACAAAGCATATGGCTTTTTGGCGTTGATCGAGAATTACCGCATGAAATGTTGGTTTTGTAAACGGTATTTTGAGCGCAGAAAAACAAGACCTAACCCCCAGTTTCGCGTATCGGGCATTCACTGTATTATTAGAAGTCATTCTTAGAACCACCAAATAAACAATGGCACGAAAACTTTGCAAACTCTAATCGAAATCCTTCTTTTTTAGATAAAACATCCCACAACAATTTGATCTGTTCGGATTTACACTCTGTATTCCCCTTTTGCCATTTGTTAAGTGCTTCGATTAGAAGTTTTGATTCCTGTGGGGAAAGTTCCTCTGAACCTACAAACTCACCAATAAGATTTCCGCAAACATCATCACAGTAATAACCACCATCTCTAATCTCTAAGTAGCATCTCATGACGGTAGAATAATCCATTCAACTTTTACCGCTTCTTTCCTTGTACAATAATACTTAACTGTATGTTGCTTCTCTTTTTTTAAAACTCTTTCAAGACGAACTCTGCTTGTCTAACCTGTGACTTATACCTTTTTCCTTCTCGTTTTCAGCTATAATCTTCTTAGCTTCTTGTAAATCAATTTTTGCTTTATGTCCGTGTTTTTCAAGCAAATGTAATAAATTACCACCATTCAAAAGTGTAAGAGGCTTCCCTTTTGCAAAATCGTATGCATCTGGTCCATAATCGGCAGTACTGATTAATATTCCCTTGGTTGCGCCTTCATTGATAACAGTTCCATAAAGGTCTCTAACCGAAGCTACCCCAACCGTATTTGTATAACGTTTTGCCTGAATAACAATTTTACCGCCACGAATAGGATCGGGATCGAATGCAACTGCATCAACCCCACGGTCTCTGCTTGCCTGTGTAATTTTAACTTCCCCGCCAGTTTGGGAAAACTCCTTTTCGAATAATTCTCTGATTAAATGTTCAAAATCCTCCCAATCCATGGCCGCAATATTAAGAGATTCATCTAATTTATATGCAACATCGTATGAATCAACAAATCTTTTATCTTCTCGGCTAATCTTGAGTATCGGCGCAATAGGTATAATACTATATAATTGTGAGCTTCCAACTCCTTTTAATGTTTTGAAACATGCTTTCGGGTCTACGTTTACAAGATTAATTTCCATAAACTCATTACGATTTGTCTGAATTGACAAGATACAGGCAACCATATTTTTCCCTGTGGATGGATTTACAAATTCAACAAAACCATTGAAAACAATTTGCACAACAACATCCTGGTGATTTGCATTAAAAAGTTTATAAATGGTGCTAAGCGCAATTTGATATACGACGCTGTCATATAAGCTATTTATTTGTGTTTGAGAAATGTGTGTTTCTTTAAACTGGTCCGAAGATTGAACGTATTTTACCTCTTTTAACGTTGGTATATTGTGAGGCAACGGTAATTGATAATCTACAATAATCATCATGCTTGAAGGGGAGTAATCTAATTCATAGGATTGCGGAAAATAATCAGGATATTCAAAGTCTGATAGAACTTGACTACATAAATCTACTACTAATTCTTTATTCCCATTTAAATACTCCTGCTTTTTCTCATCCACTGTTATTTGGGCCTGCTTTTTTTCTTCTATATAATCTTGTACGTTTTGTTCCCACTTTTTGATAGCTTTATTCTTATATCGTTCCCACTTTTCAAGATCCTCCTTACTTTCTTGCTCCCACTTTTCAATGGCTTTCTTTTTATCTTGCTCCCACTTTTCAATGGCCACCTCTGTGTCTTGCTCCCACTGTGCAAGAGCTTCTTGATAATTTATCGCATTTCTTTTAATGTCTTCTTCCCATTGAAGCAAGGTTGCTGTGTGTTTTTCTTCAATCTTTTGCTTTTTATCAAACCAATTCCTATAATCAAATTGAAACTTATCTTCCATTTCCTTTTCTTTTCGTTGACTGCGAAATTTGAAAATTTTGTCCATAATATTTAAATGCGGATCATATTTGGGATCAGTTTTTTTTGGTTCTTTAGGAATGGAAGGAAGTTTTGGTTTTTCAAGAGCTTGGGGTTTGCTTGGCCTCCGTATATTTGGCATCGGCTTAAGATGGGGTTCAGGTTTGTATGGTTTAGGTTTAAAGGTTGGATATTCCGGTTCTTGCAAATTTAAATAACGTTCAAAATTAAAAGAAGACTCCCAACTAATATTTTCATTTTTTTGCAAGGTTTCAACAATAATTTGGGTAAGCGATTCTATCTCTTGCATTGCCTCTTTGGTTTTTGTTGTTGCAGTGGATATATTGTTTTCGATATCTTTCTTTTTATTTAATCTTTCATTCTCTTTTTGCACTTTTTGCACTTCCTTATTTAATCTCTCCTGCTCTTTTTGCACTTCTTTATTTAATCTCTCCTGCTCTTTTTGCACTTCTTTATCCCATTGAGCATTCCATTGTGCTATTTTAGCCAAAGCTTTCTCTTTTACATCATATTTGTCCTTACCTTTTATTACTTGATATTTGTTTAATTTATTATGCCTTATTTTAGCATGATATATTGTATTATATTGGGCATCATGGGTTTCTTCTAATTGGATATCAGCTTCTTCTGGCATCCCTTGTTTCCTCCGCTTCGTGCAATTGGTTTATTCTATTCTGCTATTATGCTCAATTAATGTCAATGATATTCTATAGTAGCAGTAATTACCATTTGCAATACTGTATTGAAGTAAATAAATGCGCAATCTCAATTTCAGGAAGGCAGCCGGACTTCTGCCCGTTATGTGCAGTATTTATGAACATATAAATAGAATTTACCTGTTATTCTGACCACCTGCAACTAAATAGATTCAGTTAAATAAAATACTAAGAATTACCGATTGAAACGAAACCTAACGCCAGGCAACAGTTGGAGGCCGGTTTTACGACCGATTCGATGATTCATCGACATAGGAAGAACGAAACATGCTGACTATTCCTCCACGCTATCGCACCAGGCATCCTTGTCGTGTCGCGGACAGTGGTCAGCTTTTGGGCAAGCAACTCTCGGTTGTGAAGTGCCTGAGCCTATAAGTTCATGCTCTCCATGATGAAGACATACTTGATCCTCATTTTTTCCAGAATATCTATACCTGCCGTTACAACAGTCGGTTTTGTTGCATTTGACCTTCATGGAATCCTCCTGTTTCAGTATCATCACCTCACTGGTCTTGTGTAAAACACGAGACCTTCTGTTATCTCGTGCCTCAAGGTAACCGGCTTATGTTTTCATAATATAACTGCCCCCTGTTGTCAGTGCGTTATTGTCCATTCATGGTATGGAATACTTTGCTTTCATTCTTGTCCAACAAAAAGCTGAGCCAGAGGCGGAGCACCGTATTCCGCAGATTGGCTCCAGGTGGCTGGTTATGAAAGTCTTTTCTCCCTTACTGATTGGCTCTACCTCTTTCATGGAGACTTATTTTGGCACACCGGCCCTATCGCAATCAGAAAACTCAACTTGCTTCCACCGCTGATAGTTAGGTTCATCTTTTGCTTGAAGATAAGCTGCCGCAACGATACCGGCATGAACACAGGCATCTATCGATGTACCATTTCTTTTCGCTATTACATACTGCTTCTCCGCATCGACAGCAACCTTCTTTTCGATTTCACCAATAGAACTTGTTAAATTGGTAATCTGGCTAGAGGTATAGATGATGCTAATAAGCCCGATGCAGCCAAGGATAATACCGGTGATTCCGAGGCCTTTTTGCCCTTTCAGAATTGAGATGATGCCGCAAATTATAGCGGCGGGAACCAGAAAAACGGACGCAAAATAAGGCATCAGCGTGGCCGCGATACCAAGCCCGAGGCTTAGAATGCCCAAAACGGGAGAGGCTGATTGTTGAACATTTTGACGTTGTGCAGGCTCGACGGGCACTTCTTTGGCAAGAGTTATAAAAATATCTTCTAAGTTTATTTTATTTTTTAAATAAGGGAATATTATGCTTTTCTCGAGAGGAATCTCCTGTAAATCCTCCGAATGCCATACAAAAAAATCATCTCTCATTTTGTCCTTTTTATATAAATCCTTGAGTTCCTCAGCACTAAAAGGGCCCCTTGCACCATTATCATCGTAGAACCATTCCATTTCAGAGGCAAAAATTTTAACCTCATTTTGCCTACGACTGCTTTTATTAATTGTTTTACTCTTTGACTTCAAAAATTCGCCGCAATATCTGCATTTAATGGCTTTGTCCTGTATTTCTTCCGAACAATAAGGACACTTTTTCATAACATTACTCCTTTATTCTATTTTGAAGTCCAACAAAAAGTTCACCGTGAGCCGGATTTGCCTGCGATCCGGCGGAACGCATAGTTGGGCAGGTTTTTGGTTTCATATCAACTTCCCAGCTGAAATATTGAAAGACCCCTCTCTCTGATGGGTCTTTCATCTTTTATCTTTTGTTGCTGCCCATACAAGGGCGATTACCCATCCTACAAATGTCCACCCAAGGAATAAATTAAGTAAGAAAATTGCCGTTGTATTTTCCTTGTGATTTGAATTGGCAACACAGGTTGGAATGAAATATATCACAAGTACAAAGAATAAAAGAATTATAACTTCCATCCGTCTCCTATTTTTCCTATAACACGGCCATCAGCGAGAGGCCGCTTTATGGCCGATTCGCTGCATGGCATAGTTATGAAGTCCTTTGTTTTCATCGGGTCCAGGTTTTGATGCTACTTCATTTATCCTTCAGCTTCTTGTATGTATCTGCGTCAAGCTGGTCGTCTATCGTGAAATTCTCTGCTGCCTTTAGCATTCTGTCTCTGATATGGCGCTTGATCTCGGGTACATCCATCTTATCGCTTACTTCCATTAAGTAGTCTATTTGGTCTTTCTTCAGCGCAAACGCTTCTCTGGCTGTTTGAACCTCTTCTCTAATAGCTTTGGCTTCTGACAGCTTGGCTTGAGCTTCCAGTTTTCTAAGATAGGCGTCACGACCTCTTTCAAACACTAAACCAACTACAGAACGAAGAGAATCGTACGTCTTCTTTGATGACGCCCATATAGTCATGAGCCAAGAACCATATGAGATTGACTCAATGTTGAGCCGCTCGCTATCCTCCAGCAACGACTGCTCTATGTCTCCATGTGGATGTCTAATGAGATATGATTCGAGTTCCTTCGATCTTCCCGTCTCTGTCAGATAGAATATTGCGTATAAGGTTCTAAGACCATTAAGCTTTCTTTCAATTACCCCTATAGGGACTCGCTGAGGCATATCGCCCAACGCAACAACCAGCGGAGGAATCTCGTCTTTGTTTTGAGTACTTATGAGATTAATGGTGATATTATTGTTTGTCCTGAAAAACCGAACCATGATGCCACCGCTTAGACCGAGTTCAAATCTGTCGGCACCCCAGTCAGCGCCGCTTGTTATGGAATGGCCCTTTACGATACTTATGAATTCCTCAAAAGTACTGGATACTGCTTCCTTTACCTCGTATGCCCCTATCGAGTATTCACTCATTTTTCCGTCTCCTACTTTCAGCAAGACTGCTGTCTAATAATTTGTGCTTTTTATGCCTCTATTTTTATTCATAACGCCGGGGATCAGCCAGAGGCCGACTTATGGCCGATTGGCTGGATCTAATCGTTAGGGTTATCAATGCCTTTTCCCTTGCCTTAACTTAATTTCATAGCTATCACTGGCAATCTTATTTATCCTCATTAGAATGTTCCTACGTACTTTCGAACAAGTGCCACCAAGAATAGCGGGGCCAGAAACAGGCCCGACAACGCCTCGACCATAGAGGCCACTCTACAAAAACCTGTTGGCACTATGTCTCCATAGCCCAACGTGGTAAATGTGACCACACTGAGGTATATGGAATCAAAAACGGAGGGCTTAAAGAACTGTCCGTTGCACTTTAGTTGGCCCGAATAGTAGTAGGTCAGCGAACTCAAGAAGATGACGAATAGAGAAGAGCAAAAGGCGCGAAATGGTCTTTCGCCATATCCCCAGACAAGAAACAGAAAGGAATTCATTAGCCATGCCAAGAAATACTTACACTTAGAACGAAATCCGATGGAATAACCGACTCCAGGTATTTTCTTAAGCTTATCGGAGTTAGTAAACATCAGGAATGTGTGTTTGGTTTCCGAGAGTTTGGATTTATAGAACGAGCGGGAAAAAGCAGGCAATGAGTTCTCGGTCCTCGCAAGGGCAGCCGATTTTTCATATAAAAACTTAGCATATTCGTAATGGTTGTATTTTACGGCTTCATCACCAGCATATTCATACCTGGAAGCTGCGTTCCAGAGCAACTCTTCTCCGCATTGTATAAGCCAGCATGATCCGGCACTAGCGAAGCAGGCAGCCGCCTGCTGATGGTCACTTACTCCTTTAAAGAGGCGGGCTGCCTCATCGAATGCTCCGAATGCTTCCTGTGGTTTTTTCTCCTCATAAAGAAGTCTGTATCCGTCTTCCTCCAAGGCTTTTGCCCTTGATTTTTTCTCATTTTCAGACATGGGAGATGCTTCAGCCACTTTCCTAAGTGTATCAATCAAATCTCTTGCCTCTTCTCCCGTAAGTGGCGACCCAAATTTCATTTTACCCTACCATCTATGCTTTGATAAGACCCAAACACCGTGATCAGTCAGAGTCCGTCGCATGAACGATTGGCTGCATCCGATCGTTAGGTGGGGTTGTCAATATAGAGTTTATTATTGACCTCATTAGTCTAAACCAAAATTCAAACGTTAAAGATCCTTGTTCCCCCACTGCCCTGGTAAAGTCGAATGATCCACTAATCACAACTTATTGCCTACAACCATCACCTTGTTTGCCTCTCAATATTAGTCGCAAAGATCATATCCATCAATCCACTTGATTATCTTTTCAATCCTTTCGTCGGGCGTACCCTCGTTAGAGCAAAAATTAGGATTCATATAAGCTTTTATCGTGGAACCATCTCCAATACCTTGAATTTCAAATATATTGAAAATCCCTCCAGTAGGTTGCAAAGTGGTAGCTATTTCTGCTTTTCTCAATTCGCTATATATAGTACCCGAAACATTACATGTGGCAAAGGCAAGACCACGCTGCCAGCAGTCCCTCATATGTGTGTACAAAGATTCATAGACAGCCTGATAATTTTTGTCAGAATTGATTGTTTTTGTAATGGTTCCAGGGGCCTGCTTGAGTTCGGTTGAAGTCTGGTTCATGCGAATTACAGTACATCCTGACAGGCACAGAGAAAGAAACATCAATAATAATAACTTTTTCATCATATTTTCCTCCTAACACAAAAGTCACCTGCGCGGCGGATGGATGATGTGGCCGCCGAAAACCTCATGGAATTGAGCCCGATATTCTTCCGCGTCAAGTGTACTGACTTGTTGTAGCTTTTGTTCTTTTTCCCCCATTTTGTTTTTCAATTTGTTTTTGTTTCTTTCATTATATCATGCTTTTTGCTGTTATCAGCTTTTTTCATGCCCTTATCATGATCTTTTTGTCATTTTCTTCGTGATACAACAATTAATATACCCAATGGGTAATTTCCGATTTTTTTAATATCATACGGTTGCTACTTAAAAATTGTAAACTTTCAATGATATTGAAATTATTAGATAATAAAAATCCACTTTTTGGAAACATATGGTTTTTGTCCGTAATATCACAAAAAAACTTTATTGGTTTTTTATAAACTTTTGTCCAAGGTTACTTTAAACGATTGATTGGTTCCACCCACGAATCCATTCTCCTAAAAACGTCATGAAATTGCAAGAAAAATGTTTAAGGTATGCACGGATTAGAGGTTGTAATCTTGTATGGACTAATAAATCAGAAAATCAATAGTTCAGGAAGTTATGCTACGTATAGCAGGAAGGCAGCCGGAGTCCACGTGCACTGAAAACTGGCTGGCAACCAGTG
>MWCF01000073.1 GCA_002069855.1 Elusimicrobia bacterium ADurb.Bin231
AGGTGAAAACACACGGCTTGGACATAGATAAAAAGATATTTTCTGAAGGGGAACTAAAATGATTTTTATAGCAAAAGCAATAGCCATTTTGTGCGTGGGTGTTCTTGTTACTTATGTGCTTTTTCAGATGATTACGGGTGTTTCAAATTCTATGAAACAGATTGCCGCGCAAAAAAAACGAAAAGTAGGCGCGCGGCAAGATAATGCATTGAAATCATTATTTAATTATCTTGACCGGAATCCGAAATCCAAAGAGGCATTTTACATAAAAACAAGTTTGGCTTTATTGGTTGCCATAACAGGGCAGATACTTTTAGGCAGAGTAGTTTTTTCAATTTTGTTTTTTATAGCCGTTTTTATTATGGTTACGAAGTATTTTAGCAATAGGTCAAAAAAACAGTTGGAAAAATTTGAAGACCAGTTAATAGAAGGTATAGGGATGATTACAAATTCTGTTAAGGCGGGCCTTTCGATATTGCAGGCCATAGAAGATATGGTGAAAAACACCAAACCTCCTCTTTCTGCGGAATTTGGTGAGGCTCTCAGACAGATAAAACTTGGCACCCCAGCCAATCAGGCATTAAACGAACTCCCAAAAAGAGTGCCGAGTTCAGATTTGCGCATAGTCATTATGTCGATAAATATAGCGAGAGATACAGGCGGAAATATCGGAGAAATGCTTACGCGTCTTGCTGCTGTGATGAGGGAAAGAAAAAAGATACAGGGAAAAATAGACGCTTTGACTTCACAGGGAAAAAGTTCAGGGTATATTATGGCAGTTGTTCCTTTTCTGCTTCTCGGAGTGCTTTATTTCCTTGAACCAGAGATGATGGGTTTGCTTTTTACAACGTTAATAGGCAATATACTTCTTGCTTTGGCAATTGGTATGATAGCTCTCGGAATGTTTGTTATAAATAAAATAGTTGCTATTGATATTTAAATGATAAAGTATATTGTTGATATATTGCTGTTTATATTTATTATTTTTTACGGCATTGTAACTGAAATACAATTGCCTTTGCGGAAGAATAAATCTGTTGGAATGAATGCCTGCGTTTATGAGTCAATAACTACAGACAAGTTTGGCGTTATTAATTTTCTCGGAACGAACGGGAATCATCACAAAACATATGAATTTATACGGCAGATTAAGCAGCCTTTTATACTGATATTGTTTGACGCGCATTCCGACGCTACGCCAGGCCAAAAACGTTTAAAATGCGGCAATTGGGTGGATTATGCGTTCAGAGATTGTCGGTTTTTGGAAAAGGTAGTGGCTGTAGGTTTGTCCAAGGGTTTTCAATTTGAAGACGCTGTCTTGTGGAATAATTACGATTTAATAAAATCCGGGAAGTTTGTGGTTTTGCCGGCTTTGAGTTGTAAATCGTATTTTAAAGATAAAGATGTTCCTGAATCCGTAAGACAGGTATCAAAATCATGTCTTTTTGACGGCATAGGCAGATTCTTTAATCATCCCGGATATTATGTGGTGTGGGATACTTATAAAAAGTATGTATCGTCGGAAAAAAATATCGTTTATGATTTGCCGTTATATATCAGTATAGATTTGGATGTTCTTAAAGAAGTTAAGACACCTTACGGCTCAGGTATGATGAGTGTAACGGAATTAACAGAGGTAGTGGATATTTTAAAGAAAAAAAATATAATTGTGGGTGTGGATATATGCGGTACTGATGATGAAAGTTCCATACCCGCAACCACGGAAATACTTAAATGTTTTCAGACCAATTAATGTTTTCGGTTTTACTTCTTGCTGTGGGATTTGCCATATTTTTATTGAGCAACCTTCAAAAAAGTTTTCTTATAAAAATGTTCGGATGGTTTATTGCGGTTTTGGTTATGATTTTCGGATTTTCTTATTTAACCAAAACAGTCGGCTGGAATATGTTTGGCAAAGTAAAAAGCAGAATTACATCTGAAATGAAAGCAACAAAAAATAAATATAAAAAAAACGGCGGGCTTGATTATATGGATAATGTATTGAAAGAGACAAATATAAATCAGATGTTTGATGAAGTGAAATAGGAAAGGATTGAAAAGTGCGCGATAATATTAAAAAATTTCTATTGGCATGTGCCCTGGGTGGTATAGGCTGGATTTTAATGGCTCTTTTTTTAATATTTCTTGGGAATTCAGATACCTTTTCGGTGATATTCGGTTTATTGTTCGCTGTAGGAATAGTACTCAATGTTTTTGCTCATAAAGGAAAACTATTTAGCAAAATAGGCATAATTTATTCCTTGGTTTTCATAGCATATTTTGTTTATATTATGTCGTATCTGCCCGGAATAACTTCTGGGAGAATTTCTTTAACATGTCTTACTTTAATACTCGGTTTTTCCGTATTTAATAACGGGATTAATAACTGGAGGTAACAAATAATGTTGCTATTAGTGATTACTTTATGTGTCTTCATATTTATTTCTTTTATAGTGTATGCCGTATTCGCGTATTTGAAAGAAACTAAATTAAAAAAGCGGCTTAAGGGCAAATTCGCTGACGCCAGCAGTGTTGAGATGGCTGAACAAAAAGGGCCGATGAAAACAATGTTCACATTTGCATCCACGATAGGCAATTTTCTTGAAAGAATGCGCATCCCTGTATTGGCCCAGCTGGCAGACAGCGCAAAGCTTAATCTATCGATTCTCGGAGAACCATATATTAATATAAAACCGTACACTTTTATAGGATTGCAGTTGCTCGCATCTATTGCGTCTGTTGTTTTCTTAATGGCTTTATTCAGCGTGTATAATCCTGTAGGATTGGTTATATTTGCAGTGCTTGGTTTTTTCTTTCCTACATTATGGATAAAAGAAAAGGTAAAGGCGAAACATAAAGCGATTTTCAAGCAATTGCCGTATGTGCTTGATTTGTTGACTCTTATGGTTGAAGCAGGATTGGATTTCGGAGCTGCGCTAAACAAGATATTGGAATCGGAAAAAGGAGATCTTATTACTGAATTCAGTATAACACAGCAGGAAATGAAACTCGGGAAATCAAGAGAATCAGCGCTGATAGCCATGTCCGACCGGGTAAATTATCTGCAGTTATCCACTGTTCTTAACGCACTTGTTTTGGCTTTTAAAACTGGAGGAAGCATAGCTCCGACATTAAGAATTTTATCTGAACAGTTTAGGGTGGAAAGATCCCAACTTGCCGAAAAAATGGCCGGTCAGGCTCCTCTTAAACTGATGGGCCCTCTGATACTGTTTATATTCCCTACAATATTTATAATACTTTTTGGACCTATAGTTTTATCGTTTATCGGCGGAAGATACTGGTAATAATTTTTTGGCGCCGCGGATTGATTTTAACGAATAAATTTGTATTAGAAATCCAATAGTATTATTCAACGGCAGGCCATTCTTTGTACATACAAAATAATATATATCTAGGGTTCACTGAAAAAAGCCAAAGTTTATTGAAATAAAGACGGAGAAAAGGTATAATAGGGCATAGAAAATAACGTCAAAACTGCAAGGAAAACGAAGAAAAGTGTCAAAAACCCTTG
>MWCF01000074.1 GCA_002069855.1 Elusimicrobia bacterium ADurb.Bin231
TGACGCTTGTTAATACTCAAACGGTGTTAGTGGTAGTCCCACGGGGACTTGAACCCCGGTTTCCGGCGTGAGAGGCTAAAATTTTTAATCACCTGCTTTTACCTCAATTTTCATCATTTCATAAACATCAATATAATCAATAGTTTTGATTTATCTTGACTTACCTGAATTTATCTGTATATTCAAATTGTGTGTGGGGAGTAGTGTGGGGAGTGATCATTATGTGGGGAATACTGTGGGGAATATGAGGCAAGAAAAGGAGTATAAATATGCCAGCATTTAAACGACACAAGACTGGTTATCCGGGCGTTACCTATATTGAAGCCACGGGGCTTAAAGGAAAGAAGGTAGAGCGAGTTTATTACATTCGCTACAGACGGAATGGTGTATTGATTGAAGAAAAGGTAGGTCGTCAGTCTCAGGGCGTTATGACTGATGCCAAAGCTTCGCAGATCAGGGCTGATCGTATAAGGGGTATAGAAAAATCAAATAAAGAAAAGCGCCATGAGATACTGTTAGCTAAAGAAGAAGAAAAAGGTCGATGGACTGTTTCCAAGTTGTGGGAAGAATATGAAAAACAAAAAGAAGATACAAAGTCGTTTAAGATAGATAAAAATTGGTTTGAGAATTACCTTGAAGAGCCCTTTGGCGATAAAGAACCTCAAAACATAATCCAATTGGATGTTGATAGACAAAGAATTAAACTTCAAAAAACATTGTCTCCGCAGTCAGTGAAACATATTCTTGCACTATTGCGCCGCTTAGTCAATTTTGGAGTTCAGAAGCAGCTCTGCAATGATTTAACTTTTAAAATCCAATTGCCAGAGGTTCACAATAACAAGACAGAGGACTTGACACCGGAACAATTGAATAACCTCTTGCAAGCTATCAACAATAGCCAAGATCATGTGGCTGCTAACATGATGCGAATTGCTTTGTATACGGGCATGCGTCGCGGAGAAATGTTTAAACTGAAATGGGATGATATTGATTTCCATAAAGGTTTTATCTCATTGCGTGACCCAAAAGGCAAAGAACCTCAGAAAATTCCGTTAAATGATTCTGCAAAATCGGTTTTTGAAAGTATTCCCAAGCATAAGTCAGGATTTGTATTTACAATGAACAATGGAAAGCCTTTTACAACCGACCTTCGGCGAAGACTTAACAGAATTAGAGACGCGGCGAAGATACCAAAAGATTTCAGAGCCCTTCACGGTTTGCGTCATGTGTATGCGTCAATGTTAGCCTCTTCCGGGCAAGTGGATATGTACACCCTTCAAAAACTGCTAACACACAAAAGTCCCTTGATGACACAACGCTATGCGCATCTAAGGGATGAAACTTTAAAAAACGCATCAGCTTTAGCAGGAAAAATTATAGAAGAAGCGGCAAAGAATGGACAAAACAAAATTAAAACTGCATAGGGATTGAGGAACACGCAATGAAAAACAAACAGTCAATGACTAAAATACTCCCCTCATTTGAAAATCCATTCTTTCTCGATGAAGATGAAGAAGCGGTTATTCTACAAACATTTACAAATTTTCAAGCCAAGAAAGAAGATTATAGAAGCCCCCTTTTTATGTCAGGTTCAGATGATGATTTAGAGGATAAGCTTGCACGGGCCGAAAGAGTTATTAATTTTCTGTTTTTAAACATTCTTATTTCTAATCAGCGTATTTATCCGCTGGGCATCATAAATGCGGTAGCACCTGAAATTGAGAGGCTTTATAATGCAATTCGTGAAACACAGAAAAAACGGGGTAAGAAAAAAATAGAGAGTTTGAAAAAAGAAGAGATCCAAAACGCTGTCTTGTCAGAGTATAACAATAACCAGAATGAATTTAAGCATATAAATGAAGAACATTTAAAAAAAATTTCTTACGTATTTACTGAAAGACAAGCCAGAAGAGATTTTATCGGCCCCATTCTTGAAAGGTATATTTTGTCAAAAGAATTAAAATCGCCAGGGGCACAAAAGTTATATATTATTTATAATCAAATGCAAAAATACATTAATAAAATATAAATTTTTTAATAATAGTTCTCTCCTTTTATTATCGACTAAAAATTCTAGTCGATAAAATATCAATAATTACATTGACTTATGTTGTGTGTCGTACTTATATTACGACTAACACAGTTTTTTATTTTTAGGAGGTAGGACAATGAAGTTTGAGAATGAGTACATCGATGAGAGAGATTTAAGCCGCTTAATCAAACGCGCGCTTTCTTCGATTCGTAACGACCGATTCAAAGGTCAAGGAGTCCCGTTTATAAAGGTTGGTAGGTCAGTGCGCTATTCATACAGTGACGCTATCGCTTTTATGGAGCAAAGAAAAATAAAAACGGATCCAATATAGAAAGTTATGGCAAATGAAATTATTCAAAATAAAAAATTGCCTAACGTATTGGAAGAAGCAATTGAAATCAGTGATTTTATTACGATGGATGTACCTTCAAGGCCAATAATTCTTGATCCGTGGCTTCGGGAATCTTCCCTTGTAATGATTTATGCTGAACGTGGAATCGGTAAAACATGGCTTGGACTTTCGATTGCCTTTAGCATTGTCACTGGTCAACCGATTGGCAATTGGGAAATTATCAATCCTGTCGGTGTGCTTTATATTGACGGTGAGGTATCAGCGGATGAAATGCAGGATAGGATGAAAAAATTATCTGCCGGACTTTCGCCAAGATCAGCACCGTTAAGGATATTGTCTTCTGATTTGCTTCACCAAAATGATTTCGCATCAGTAAATTTATGTGATCTTTCCTGGAGAAAAAATTTTTATGATGCATTGAAAAAGCAACAAGAAATCAAAGTTTTGATTTTGGATAACCTATCCTGCTTAACTCCCGGCATTGAAGAGAATGACAAGGTAGCCTGGGATGATATTAACCAGTGGCTAATCTCACTGCGTTTTTTGGGAATAGCTGTAATCTTTCTTCATCATGCTGGAAAGGGCGGAAAACAACGCGGAACATCGGGTCGAGAAGATGCTTTAAATGTTGTCATTAACTTATCAAAACCACCAGGACATAAACAATCAGACGGGGCAAAATTCATTGTCTCTTTTGAAAAATCGAGGGGGGTGTGTGGTAATAGCTTGTCTCCCTTTACCTTCAGTATAGGAAAGGATGAAAAAGGGAATACTGTCTGGTTAACTGATCGAGTGAATAGCTCAAACAACAAAGGGCTTATCATTGCTCTGCTTGGTGAAGGCAAATCACCAAATGAAATAATTTCAGAAGTGGAGTGTACAAAACAAAATATTAGTAAACATAAACAATGGGCAATCGAAAAAGGTTTTTTATCGGAAGATGGTAAATCAGGTGTATGCAGATTTACAGAAAAAGGACGGGAGAAATATGGAGCCTATCTCGATGATATATGAAAAATAACCTGGTTGTCCACTCGTCCACTCCCCTATAAATAGGGGGAGAGTGGACTGGACTTGGGAAGGATACTGTCAACCAGTGGACATAATATTTGTTTAAAATAATCAAGCATTTAAACTTTGTTGTCAACCAAGTGTCAACTAAGTTGTCAACCGATTTTAAATATTTACAGTCAACCATCAAATTTAAGGGAGGTACACAAAAATGGACGTAGTAAGAATATTGATACAGGCATTGGCAATGAAAGAAGGGGAAGAACTATTTTTGGTTTGCGATACCAAAGACGGGAGAAAATACCTTATTTCTGAATTACGCCGCGAGAGGCGAATGTGGATGAATAAGTATGAGGATGAAGATACTGAAAACATAATTATCGAAAGCCTGGATACGAAAAACAGAAAATATTCAATAAAGATTTTCAAAAAGGCTCCTACATCAATATCTACTGCATATCTTATAAAACCTAATGGATCTATCAAGAAAATTAATTTTGAGGCGAGGAAAATTAAATGACTAAATAAAAAAGGCATATATTTTCGCCAAAACCATCTTTGAGGAGGCTTATAATGGGCAGACATAAAAAACAAATTGACGATACTGCGCTTTTGAAAATGAGAGGCGAAGGAAAAAACCTTAAAGAGATCTCTGAGGAAATGAAAACCTCAACAAGAACACTTTCCCGGCGCATAGCTTATCTTCAATATCAAGAAGGTCTTCTCACAAAATATCCGCAACTTCAAAAAATGCGTCTTACGGCGCTCCGGGCAAAGATACTGTCAGCCATAGATGATGAGCACCTTGAAAAAGCATCTATTGTTGATCTTGCAAATGCATGGTGTGTTATAGAAAAAATTTTAGTCACCATTCGGGATAGAGATTCTGGCAAAGGAAAAGGGCTTATAGATTATCTTCAGGCATTGGAAAACGATCCGAAAAATAAATAGGATTCTAATGGCTGTTATTATGTTAATTGTTGTCCTGAGAAACAATGAATCTCAGCGATGCCCTTGAAGACGTAGAGACGCATTTTAGTAGCTATTAAATTAAAGTAATATACAAGGAAGTTTATGAATTTCTTAGAGGAACTAAATTTAAGAGTTTTTTATGAGTACAATACTCCAGAAATAAGGGAATGTGCCACGCAGTGTTGGAAAGAAGGCGATCTTGTCGGCGTTCTCTCTATGATGTCAAATGAACGTCGTATGGATTTTGTGGTCGATAATTGGTTCTTATTGAAAGAAAAAGGCAAATATGAAGAGGCCCTTTTACATGCCTATCAATCGATACGAACAAATTATTCAAACTGGAGTATGGATTTGTTGAGATTTTTATTCATACAAGCGGATGTAGAAACTCTACGCAAAACAGGTTACCCTATCCCAGACCAGGATACTTTCACCCTTTACAGGGGAGTGAGTGGTATCGGAAGAAAGCGTCGTGTCAATAGCTTTTCATGGACAGATTCGCCAAATACCGCAGCATGGTTCGCAATGCGATTTGACCTTCTTAACCCCGCGGTTTTTACGGTGACCGTCCCAAACAAAAGTGTCATGGCTTGCTTTTACGACAGGAATGAGAGGGAATATCTTCTCCAGTTGCCGTTACCAATTAAGCCGAAGCGGTTAAAGGAAATACCTGAAGCGTTCTTAACTAGAGGTAAGGAGATTGTAAGTTCCTCCTCCTAACATTATAAGTAACACTTTGTAAACTCAGCAAGCACTTCTACCTGTTACAAACAGAAAATCATCAACCCCGATTAAAATACACAAATTCAAACCTTGCGACTTGTCGCTGTCATATTTAATAGTTGCATAGTTTTTTAAAAGTTGTATTGTTCCTTTTGTCTACAAAAACATAAATTTTACTAAATCTAATACAAAAGTTTTAATAAGGAACGCTGAATATGGCGAAAGATAATAATAACAAAATAGCACGATAGGAGTTTTCTGAATGATATCAGTACGGGATAAATTTCAAGAACTTTTAAGGGAACTTTTTCAATTTGATTGTGCCGATCTGGACTTCGGTATTTACCGCATCATGAACCACAAACGCGATGTGGTGGATAATTTCATCACGCGGGATTTGTCTCGCTGGGTGGATGAAGAACTCGCCAAAGGCTCGCTGGCGGAGCAATCGCAGGCGGCCAAAGAACTGAAAGAATTGCGCCAGAAAGTGTTGGACGCTTTGGGCGAAGATGCATTGGATGCGGAAGGCACTCTGGCCAAGCAGTATCAGCAAACAAAAGCGGGCAAGGAATATCTTGCAGCGCAGGAAAAAGCAAAATCCACCAGAGGGCGCGAAGCGCTGGAGGCATCAATCTACAACCATCTTTGGTCTTTCTTTAACCGTTACTATCAGGACGGTGATTTTATTTCCAAACGCCGCTATTCCAAAAAAGAGCATTACGCCATTCCCTATAATGGCGAGGAAGTTACGCTCTATTGGGCCAACCATGACCAGTACTACATTAAGACAGGTGAATATTTTACTGACTATACTTGGAAAGCGCCCAACGGCGTGACGGTGCATTTTAAGATTAAAGCGGCCAATGTAGAACAGGGCAATATCAAGGGAGAGAAACGCTTCTTCGTGCCATGCGTTGATGAAAGCAAATGGGACGCGGATTCAAAAACGCTTACTATTTATTTTGAATACCGGCCACTCAACGCGCAGGAGACCATCAGTTACGGTTCGAAAAATCAGCAGGAAAACATCAATGACGCAGCCTGCGAAAAAATTCCTGCAAAGCTTTCTCCGAAAAACGCCGCCGATGCGCTGGCGGCTTTGGGTGCGGAAAAACAAATCAAAGACGATACCATAACCTATTTGGCACATCATCTGCGTCAATACACCAAGCGCAATACAGCGGACTTTTTCATTCACAAAGATCTGAAAGGCTTTCTTTCCCGAGAACTTGATTTTTATTTGAAAAACGAGGTGCTCAATCTGGAAGAGGTGGAACATGCCGGTGAAGATATAGCGCAAAGCTGGTTTCAACTGATGCGTATTATCAAAAACATCGGACTGCGCATCATAGAGTTTCTGTATCAAATTGAAGAATTTCAGAAAATGCTCTGGGAGAAACGCAAATTTATCACCGACGTGGGTTACTGCATAACTGTTGGCAATATATTTGAAGCATTTTATATTGAAATTGCCGCCTGTGAGGCACAGTGGAAGGAATGGAAAGAACTTTTTCACATTGATGAAGAAGCAACCAATCTTTTTACCGCGGGTAAAAGCAAAAAAGAAAGACGCATAATGTTTCTCAAAGAGCATCCCACGCTGGTGCTGGACACGAAGCATTTCGATAATGATTTTACCGACCGCCTGCTGGCCAGTTTCGACGATTTGGACGAGATGACTGACGGATTGTTGGTGCACAGCGAAAATATGCAAACCATTAATTTAATAAAAGATAAGATCAATGGCTGCGTTTCAAATATTTTCATAGATCCACCATACAATACGGGCGATGACGGCTTTTTATATAAAGATAGCTACGAATCATCTTCTTGGCTGGCAATGGTAAGCGATAGAATAAAATTAGGTGTAAATTTGTTACAAGAAGATGGCGTGTTTTTAGCTAGTATTGGTGATGAAGAACAAGAACTATTGTCAACTTTCTTGCGCAATTGCTATGGGAAAGACAATTTTTTTGCAAATCTTATTTGGGAAAAGAAAAAGAAGGGATCTTTTTTGAGTGGTAAAATTGCTAAAATGAAAGACTATATATTGTGTGTGAGTAAAAATAGTAATTGTTTTAATGGACTGATTGGTGAAATAAATACAGAAGAAGAAACATATCCATGTGTAAATGCCGAAAATACTCTTGATATAAGAGTAATACCAGCAGGTATTAAAAGTAAATATCGCAAAAAAAATCATACTTTAAAAAAAGGATCAACAATTAGCGCTGGTAATATGAGTCTTGTTTTGAAATCTGACTTTGTAATCAAAGATAGTATTTTAGCGCAAGAGCTAATAATTGAGGGTAATTGGAGATATTCACAGAATTCAATGAACGATTATGCAGAAAAGGGGGAGTTGTATATAACACAAGATTTATATCTTAGAAGAATTGTGAATGAACCTCGTTATAAAAGAATGAAAGATTTGCTACTGCGTCTGGGTGAAGTGAATGAACAGAGTTTTAAAGATTATGACTTATCAAATTTAGATAAATATGGCTGGGGCACAAATGAAGATGCAAATGATGAGTTGCATCAAATATTGGGAGAACAATATGCAGCATCATATCCTAAGCCGTCAAAATTGTTGACGCTTCTTTTAGCTGCATCACGTCATACATCTGGTTACTGGTTTGATTACTTTGCCGGTTCTGGCACGACAGGCCATGCAATCATTAACATGAATCGCGCCGACGGTGTACGGCGTAAATTTATCCTTGTGGAAATGGCGGATTATTTCAATACTGTCCTTCTGCCGCGCATTAAAAAAGTAACCTTCTCACCTGAGTGGGAGAACGGCAAACCCAAACATGGGGCAACAAAAGAAGAAGCAAAGCGTAGCCCCCGCATTATAAAATACATCAATCTGGAATCCTATGAAGACGCGCTCAACAACATTTCTTTTGAAACTGAGGGCGGACAGCAGGCAATGCAATTTGATGATTATCTGCTCCAATATATGCTCAAATGGGACGCCCGCAAAAGCGAAACATTGCTCAATGTGGAAAAATTGGCGAAACCTTTTGACTATCAGCTCAATATCCAGCGTGACGGCGAGACGCGCAAGCAAAAGGTCAATCTTGCTGAAACCTTCAGTTACCTAATCGGGCTTAACGTACAAAGCCGCAATGCGTATGAGGACAAGGGGCGTTATTATCTTGTCTATCGCGGCACAACGCGTGCAGGGCAAAAGGTTGTTGTCATCTGGCGTGAAACTCAGAATTGGAAGCAGGCAGATTACGAACGTGATAGAGATTTTATCGCCAGACAGAAGCTGACCGAGGGTGCGGACGAAATTTTTGTCAATGGCGATTCGTATATTCCCGCAGCGAAGGCGCTGGAGACAATCTTCAAAGCAAAAATGTTTTCGCCGGTTGAGGGGTAAGACATGCCCAGACCAAGAAGACAAACTCAACAGCAAGTAGCGACAGCACAAGCAAACAACGTCAACGTTCTATCCCAATATGTCAAACTTGAAAACCGGCTTGTGCTTCTGGCCTGGCTAAACAGTCTGTTGGGCTTTGAACATAATCGGGATCTGCTTGCAGATATGAAGGAAGCAGCCGAAGGATTTGACGCATCGGGGCGCAGTCACATTTATCATCGCTTGATTTCGCATGGCGACAGGGTCAAAATATCGCCTGACGTGCTGGTGCGATATGAAGATAACATACGTGAACATCTTACCGAAATGAATCGTCGCCGTCCGGAACCGGTCACTCTGCGCTACTTTCAGTATCTTGCCGCACTCTACACAGAAATATTTCTTGATTACTATTTTAATCATCGCGCGGCAATGCTTATTGACCTCAATGCCTTTGTTGCCCAGCGTAATGCCGCGCGCCTGCCGGTAGATCCGCAAGACGAAAAGTTTACCGAGGAAGACATCAAAAAGTTGGTTTTTTGGATGGCAACCGGCAGCGGCAAAACGCTGATTATGCATTTTAATTACCGCCAGTTTCTGCATTACAATCGCAACGGGAAGGAACTGGATAATATTCTGCTGGTTACTCCCAATGAGGGCCTGAGCGAGCAGCACCTTGAGGAACTTGCCGCATCAGGCATTCCTGCCAAACGTTTCGACTTGAACGAAAGCGGGTTGCGGCTTGCCGTGCCCAATACCGTGCGCGTTATTGAAATCACCAAGCTGGTAGAGGAAAAACGGGGCGGCGGTGTGAGTGTGCCGGTGGAAGCCTTCGAGGGTAATAATCTGATTTTTGTTGATGAAGGTCATAAAGGATCAGGCGGCGAGGTTTGGCGTAAATACCGCGACGACCTTGGGAAAACCGGTTTTACCTTCGAATACAGCGCCACTTTCGGGCAGGCACTTTCTGCGGTACGCAATGATGAACTGACCTCCGAATACGGCAAGGCCATCGCTTTTGACTATTCATATCGTTATTTCCACGGCGACGGTTATGGCAAGGATTTTAACGTCTTGAATCTCACACAGGAAACAACGGAACAGCAAACCGAGCTTCTGCTTCTGGGTAATCTTCTTTCTTTTTATGAACAGCATCTGCTTTTTGAGAAACAGGCTGATTCCCTGCGTCCTTATAATCTGGAAAGGCCTTTGTGGGTTTTCGTGGGGCACACTGTAAAAGGCACATCCAAAGATGATAAAACCACATCCAGCGATGTTTTAACGGTGGCGCGTTTCTTACATCATGTTTTGGAAAACCGGCGAGGCTGGGTGGAAAAGGGATTAGAAAAACTTCTCGACAGTAACACTGGCCTGCAAACCGATGGTGTGGATGTTTTTCACGATAAATTTCCTTATCTGCGTGAGCGCAAAATTACAGCA
>MWCF01000075.1 GCA_002069855.1 Elusimicrobia bacterium ADurb.Bin231
AAAAGTCTGTTTTTCATAAATGTCCTCCAAATGAAAGTAACTTTATTATATCATAAAAAACAAGGTTTTGTCAAGAAAAAAAGGCATTGGTACTTTTCTTTTTTCTGTTGTAAATTCCCTTACCCATTTCCGCCTCTTTTCTTTATCACCATTTTTACTCTGTTCTTCTGCGTTGAATATTTACTTGAAAAATAGAAGCGGTCCCCTTTTCCTTAAACTGTAATATCAAGCCCTGCCTAATACTTTTCTAAAATTGCCCTTGGGAATTATATATTTTTTCAATCAGAAATCCATGTCCGTATATATTTTCCATTTTCCCAGTGGAAGACAGACGAGGCACCCTCATATAGCCAAAAATTGATACTATCATTTTTTAGTGTAATTTTCTCACCACGCTTCTCATTCTTGGCTATCCCGTAACCTTTTCCTGACGCAGTTAATATTTTGCCTGGCTTTTGAGTAGCAGTACCATACTTAGTAGGATGCTTGAGGTCGTTGACCAATACAAATGATTCATAAGTTTTTCTGCCTGTCTTGTGAAAAACTATTAATTTCCCTATGCTTTTGTCCATTTTATTGAGTAGAATAAAAGCCGCATCTATTAGTTCATCTCCATTAAAATCGCCCCAGCAATAGAATGGGGGAAGCGCATCTTTCTTAACAAACTCTAACCAATTATCCTTTTTATCATCCATTGTTGGCACCACAAGATCAGGATAAAATTTTCTAATATGCTTGATGAGCGCTTCAGGTAAAATAAGTTTCTTCTCTCCTTCCTTTGTTAGTATTACTTGGGGCAAATCTCTTTCAGCCATGCATATTTGAGATAATGCAATCACTACAAAAATAATACTTGCTGCTGTAAAGACATATTTTAAACTCTTTTTTATATTCATATTTTCACCTCGGATCGTATTCTACATGAATATGATCATTTAATGATTCGTCTTGTTCTGTATCTGGGTCGTCTGGAAAAAATTCAGCTATAACATCATAATCGTCACCCAGAGCTTCTTGTAAATCGTCCGCCAATTGTTGCATCTCTTCATCACTGACATTATTTCCCCTGAGATCAACAGCCTCATCCTCATAGTGAAGACTCCCTTCCCCATGTTCACCATCATTCCCGGACGTAATTACTGGAGTTGGTGCGTTATTATCATCCCAAACTTCGACAACTTGTTCTAAAGCTTCTATCATTTCATCACTTAAATTATCTACATTAGCATCGTCTTTCACATCAATTCCTTCTGGCAAAGTTTTCTTCACCACTACCGTAACAGTGGCTTTGCCTTCTTTTCCTCCATATTTAGCAGTAGCAGTGAAAGTATATGTGCCAGGGTCTTTTATGGTTTGATCATCAGGTTTTTTGGGAGTGAGCTCTTTATCCTTGTATAGAGGTTCACGAGGGTCAACAGAACCCCCGCCTTCGTTCTCATCTACCTCATCAGCATAGTGGATAACTGCTTTTGCTGTACTGGTGAATTTTACTGATAACGGAACAGGTCCTGAAGTAGGTTCTACCACAAGAGTAACTTCAACATGATCTACCACTTCAGGATTAAGATACTCTATATAACAATACGCGGGGGGGGGGAGTAGGATGGATGCTAAAACTAATACAAAAAATACCGTCTGACATAACCACGAATGCCTGTTTTTCATAAGGAACATCCAAATGAAAGTAATTGTATCATATCACAGAAACAAGGTTATGTCAAGAAAAAAAAGCTTATTTAATTAATTCTCCTATTTACTAATCCGGTTGCTTTTTATAGTAACGGTGTTTCGCTGCGAAATGCGGGGAGTCGCCCCATTCATTGTAGCCGGGTTTCTCGCCTATTGCTTTGATGCGTTGTTCAAGGCAATGCTGGCATTCTTCGGCTCCTTCATCCAGACAAGGTTTCCCTTCGTATAGTAAATAAGAATTACGATATTTTATAGGAGTGAGATTTGGCATAATTACATTTGCGCCCGCTAACAATCCTTGTTCTCTGCCATATATATCAAGCGCCTGTAATGCTGTAGTTGCCGCGATATTTACATCTTTCATCATAATACGGAGCACTGCTATAATTTTTAAGGTTAGATTGAATCTGTGGTTTTTATTCCATAGTTGATTTTTGTATTTTATAATGGGTGTATTTTTATGCTCAATGTACGGACCCAGTCCGAACATATCGGCATCTATTTCGCGGAAAAAGAGCAAATCATTAGCAATATTTTCTATTGTTTGAAACGGCAATCCTACCATAATACCTGTGCCTACCTGGTATCCTATTTTGGAAAGAGTTTGTAGACATTTTTTTCGTATTTCATACACATGGTCCGCAGGATGCAGGCGTTTATATAAACACGGATTGGAGGTTTCTATGCGCAAAAGATATCTGTGTGCGCCGCTATTAAAAAATTTTCGCAATGTTTCTTCAGTTTGTTCTCCTACTGATAGGGTTATGCCGAGTTTGCCCTTGCCTAATTTTTTGATTCCTTTTATAAGAGTAGTTACTTTCTCAATAAACCGTTTATCATTGCGTTCACCCGCCTGTAATACTATGGAACCGTAGTTGTTGTCATACGCGAATTTTGCGCATTTGTAGATTTCATGGTTAGGCATATTATACCTGCTTACAAAACTGTTCCCGCTTCGTATGCCGCAGTAGTAACAATTTTTTCTGCAGATATTAGAAAATTCTATCAATCCTCTGTAATATACTTTATTGCCTACATATTTCAGTTTAATTCTATACGCGGCTTTTAATAGAGCGTCTGTGTCTGCCTCTGTATGTACAGACAATAGATTGACTATATCGTTTTTATCAAAATTTCTTTTCTTTAACAGTGTGTTTATATTCATAAATGTAGTGTGTTACAAATGCTCTTGCTTCACTGCGTTGGCAATGGCAGCCCAAACGAGAATCTTCATTCCGCTGCGCTGCATTCAGAATGGCGGCACTGTGTTTCAGATTGCCACGCTGAGTTTATAAGCGCCTGTTTCTCAGTCAATCAGTCGTTTTTTCAGATTTTTTATGGCAAAATGTCCGAAAATCGCAGTGAACATGCATATAAATCCAAGATCATATAATTGTATGCCTGTAAATTTTCCGAAATACAAAGAATGAATCAAACGGACGGAATGAGTGAGCGGGAATATCTCGGATATAGGCCTTATGAATGCCGGCAGTTTGCTCAACGGAAATACCACTCCAGAGAAAAAGAACATAGGAGAAAGCACGCCTGTAAAATAAAAATTGAACTGGTTTATATCCTGCACAAAATAGGTTATAAATAGAGATATGGCTGCGAACATCACTCCTGTAATAAATCCGACCAATGGAGCAAGAAGTATTGTTCCGGGAGGTATTGTTCTGAAAACAAGCATAACGCAAAGAACAGCGAAAGTGAAAAACAGTCCCTTGGTGCCTGCCCACAGCATCTCTCCTGTCAAAAGATCGTCAACGCTCATAGGCGCTGCAATCATACCGTCATAAACCTTGTCGAATTCCATACGCACAAAAGTTCCGAAAGAACATTCAAACGACGCTGTGAACATCGCGGTGGTTACAAGCAGCCCCATAGATAAAAATCTTATGTACGGGACCCCGTCCATCTGAGAAATATATTGATTCAAGCCCAACCCCATTCCTGCCAAAAATATCAACGGCTCCAGAAAAGGCGGGAACCCGTTGCTTAGAAGATTTTTTGTGTAAACTCTAAAATGCCTGTACCAGACACTGTAAATTCTTTGAACCCTGCCGGGCAAAGGATTGGTATTATTGTTGTTCATTTAGTTTTCTCCCGGTTATTTTAAGAAATAAATCTTCCAGGTTTGTCTGCCGGATATAACAATGAGTTTCTCCTGCGGTATCCGAATAGCAGCTTAAAATTTTTAGATCATTTGAATAAATGAAAACTGTTTCGCCGGAAATCTCTTTTCTTATTGCCTGCCCGGTATTTTCAGACATTTTGCCGGATATATG
The DNA here is from genome assembly GCA_002069855.1 of Elusimicrobia bacterium ADurb.Bin231. Classification (GTDB taxonomy): domain Bacteria; phylum Elusimicrobiota; class UBA8919; order UBA8919; family MWCF01; genus MWCF01. The sequence goes on from MWCF01000075.1 coordinate 3,978, forward strand.
CTCAAATATTCCGGTTTTTATTTCCATAACATATTTTTCAATATTTTGCGTCATCAACCTGTGAGGCGCTCCTTCCATTGCTTTTTTGCCTTTGTCCATTATTACTATGTTGTCAGCTATCTGAAATGCTTCATCCATATAATGCGTTGTAAGCAAGATCGTGGTTTTTTCTTTTTTCAGATGTTTTAATTTATCCCAGATCATATGTCTGACCTGCGGGTCCAACCCTGTTGTCGGTTCGTCGAGGATCAGCAATTTCGGATTATTCAGCAGAGCGCGCGCTATTACTATTCTTCTTTTCATTCCGCCTGAGAGCTCGCGTATCCTGGCGTTTTTTTTGTCGGAAAGTTCCATAAATTCCAAAAGGAAAGATATTGTTTTTTCCGCTTCCGCCGAAGGTATCCCGTAGAATTTAGAATAAATTTTAAGATTTTCCGAAACATTAAGTTCTTCGTCAAGATTATTTTCCTGAGGGACAATTCCGGACAGATGTTTTATCATCAGTGCCTCTGTTTGAGGGTCGTATCCATATACGCGGATCTTGCTTTTAGGAGAGACATCTCTTAGCGCTCTTCCGTAAATCATTTTCATAAGCGTTGTTTTACCCGCGCCGTTCGGTCCGAGAAGACAAAAACATGTCGCATCTTCGATCTGAAAAGAAACATCGTTTACCGCTTTCAAGTTTTTGTATGTTTTGCTTACATTTTCTATTTCTATAGCATTGTTATTCATAAAATATTTTTTAATAATTTGAGGTATTTTGTTGTATTACGGTTAGTTTAACTATAAACGCAAAAACATTGGTTCTTTCTTAAATATTGTGGAAAAATAGCATGATTTATAGACGGTAAAAAGCATAAAAATGAACAGCGCAT
>MWCF01000076.1 GCA_002069855.1 Elusimicrobia bacterium ADurb.Bin231
AATGAAAAAACTGATGTAGTTAAAACTCCGTCAAAATCAAAAAGAAAAATGGTGCCTGCAACGGGCAGGGTTTACATAAAATCGGCTTTTAACAATACGATAGTGTCAATAACCGATGAGAGGGGTAATGTTATAAGCTGGGCGTCTTGCGGTTCCGTAGGATTTAAAGGAGCAAAAAAAGGCACTCCTTTTGCGGCTCAGATGACATCCGCCGCATGTTCCAAGAAAGCCGTTGATATGGGGCTGAAACAGGTATCTGTTTTTGTCAGCGGGCCCGGAAGCGGAAGAGAAATGGCGATTAGGGCGCTTCAATCCGCAGGTTTGAATATTATGATTATCAAAGATATTACTCCGATTCCTCATAACGGTTGCCGCCCGCCGAAACAGAGAAGAGTGTAGAGTATAAAGAGGCTGTAATTCAGCGCCAAAGCTTGACGCAGATTAGCGATATTATTTTGAGTATGCGTTTGTGCCAAGTTTTGAAATAGCCGGGTTACTGAATTAAATATGGTAAAAAATATTGGTCCAAAATGCAGAAAATGCCGTACAGAAGGCGTTCAGTTGTTTTTAAAAGGGGATAAATGCGAGACCGGGAAATGTCAGATAATAAAGAAGAAGGGCATTCCGGGTCAGCACAAGCGGCTTATGAAAAAGCCGTCGGAGTACCAAACTCAGCTTAGAGCAAAACAGCAGGTCAAGAAGATATATGGTATAATGGAAAGGCAGTTCAGACGGTATTTCGCAGAATCCAGTAAGCAAAAAGGTATGACAGGTCTGAATCTTCTTCTAACTCTTGAAACCAGATTGGATAATATCGTGCGAAAACTTGGTTTTGCTTCATCTTTAAGTCAAGCGCGACAACTTGTGTTGCACAAGCATGTTAAAGTCAATGATAAAGTGGTAAATATAGCTTCACATGGAATCAAAGTAAACGATAAGATACAGGTCTCGCCGAAATTTAAGGAAAATATTTTTGTAAAGAAATCCGTTGAAACATCACAGAAAAAGGGTATTCCTGGATGGTTGGCATTGGATTCTTCCGGAGTAGGCAGTGTCGTAAGATTTCCGGCAAGAGAGGAAATGTCGGTGCCGTATGATCCTGAAAGGCCGAAAGAACAGCTTATAGTTGAATTATATAGCAAGTAACGAACAGCAGAGAAATACAAGGACTATTGATGTCCGGAATAAACTGCGCGTTAATTTTACGGAGGTTTTAAGATGCAACTTCCAGATATTGTAGTTCCGCAAAAAATCGAAAAAAAGATTTCAGCGGATAACACTTATGGAAAATTTATAGTTGAGCCGTTTGAAAGAGGATATGGCCAGACAGTGGGTCATTCGTTAAGGAGAATTTTGCTGTCTTCGCTTGAAGGTGCAGCAGTTATCGGAGTTCGAATAAAAGGCGCGTTGCACGAATTTGCCACGATGCCAGGCGTATCGGAAGATGTTATGGGTATAATATTGAACCTTAAGAAACTGAGGTTTAAAATGTATTCCAACGATATTCAAATACTCCGTCTTTCGACTTCCAAGGAAGGAAGCGTAAAGGCCTCGCAAATAGAGACAAACGCGAATGTGGAAATATTGAACGGCGATTTGGTAATTACGGATCTTGATGCCGGCGCTTCTCTTGATATGGAAATAGATGTCATAAAAGGCAGGGGATATTCTTCCGCGGAAAAAAACACGAGACAAAATCAGCCTGTCGGCACTATTGCGATAGATTCTGTGTTCTCTCCGATTAAAAAGGTATATTATGAGGTTGAAAATACCCGCGTTGGACAAGCCACTGATTATGACCGTCTTATACTTGACGTTTGGACCGACGGGTCGATAAATCCCGAAGACGCAGTCGCTTATTCCGCCAAACTTTTGCGTGATTCATCAAAAATATTTTTGAATTTTGATGATGAAGAAAAAGAAGTCGAGGATTCTGCGAAAGATGCTGTTATAAGCGCAGAACAGGCGCCCAATACCGATATATTAAAACAACCTGTTGAAATTATTGAGTTGCCTATCCGCGCGGTAAGATGCCTGAAAAACGCCAAGGTTAAAACCATCGGCGACCTTTTGAAAAAGAGCAGGGAAGAGTTGCTTTCTTTTAAAAATTTCGGAAGTAAATCATTAGAAGAGCTGGATATGAAATTAAAAGAACTTGGAGTTTCTTTAAAGGAGTAAAATCATGCCGCAGCCGTGTATGTTTTATACCGGTATTTGGCTTGATTAAAGAATTATGAAATATAAAAAGAACAGGAAATTGAAAAGGACCTCGGAGCACAGGTTGGCGCTTTTAAGAAATCTTTCCGTTTCGCTGATTGGAAATGAATCTGTGCGGACAACTTTGGCAAAGGCTAAAGAAACGGAAAAATTTGTTTCTAAACTCATTACAAAAGCGAAAAAAGGTGATCTTGCCGCAAAGCGCGCAGCTGTAAGTGAGTTGCATGATCCCGAAATTGTCAAAAAACTGTTTGGTCCGCTTGCTGAAAGATTTAAAGAAAGAAAAGGCGGATACACAAGAATTTATCATCTCGGTTCTCGTCTCTCCGACGGGAGCAAAATGGCGATAATAAAACTGGTTGAATAGAACCGGTTTTATTCCGATTGTTAAAGGTATCATTATGTTTGATTTCATTTTTTCGCTTTTTTCCAATGACATGGGTATTGACCTGGGTACTGCCACCACTCTTGTCTATGTTAACGGCCAGATTGTTATAAAAGAACCCTCTGTCGTTGCCTATGATAAAGATACTCAGGCAGTCAAGGCGATAGGTGAAGACGCTAAGAAAATGATAGGGAAAACTCCAACCTCAATAGAAGCCATTCGTCCGTTAAGAAACGGAGTCATAGCTGATTTTGATATGACTGAGAAGATGATTAGGTATTTCATAAAAAAGGTTCACAACAGAAAAACGCTTCTTCATCCGAGAATAGTTATAGGCATACCTTCAGGCATTACTGAGGTTGAACGCCGCGCTGTCCGCGAAGCCGCTGAACAGGCAGGAGCCAGAGAGGTGCATCTTATAGAAGAACCTATGGCTGCGGCAATAGGCGCTGGCCTTCCCATATACGAGCCGTCCGGAAATATGATAGTAGATATCGGCGGCGGCACTACCGAGGCGGCAGTTATATCGCTTGGCGGAATGGTTGTTTCTAAATCCGTGCGCGTTGCGGGTGATGAAATGGATGAAGCTCTTATATCATTTTTTAAGAAGAATTATAACATGCAAGTCGGTTATAGAACAGCTGAAGAAGTAAAAATTAAAATAGGTTCTGTATTTGCAGTGGATAAAGAAGAGACCATGGAAGTAAAAGGACTTGATCTCTCAAAGGGCCTTCCGAAAACAATAAGTATTTCAAGTGCGGACATAAGACAGGCGTTGTTGGAACCTACAGGACATATAGTTGATATAGTAAAAGAAGTTCTCGAAGAAACTCCCGCTGAGTTGGCATCTGATCTTGTAGATAGAGGAATTATTATGGCTGGCGGAGGTTCTCGTATAAGAGGTATGACTGAACTTATATCAAAAGAGACAAATCTTCCGGTATTTCACGCTTCAGATCCGGTGTCCTGCGTGGTTCTTGGAGCGGGAAGGTATCTTGAAGAACTGGAAAATATCGCCCGCGCCAGAAAATTATTTGAATAGTCTGTGCCATTAAGTAACATTTGAATTTTTCGAACCGAAGGTTTTATGCTTTTTAACAAACCGAAGCCTGCTTTTTTACTTTCTTTTTATCTTGTGCTTTCCATAATTTTTCTCAGATTCGATTTTAATACCCGTTTTAAACCTTTTCGCAAGATAATTCTATACCTGATAGTTTCTCCTTATCACGGTATCAATGGTATTGTCACATCCGTAGCCGGAGTCAATAGGGATATAAAGGAAATTATTGAGACCAGGGAGTCTGTAACTGCGTTGGAACAGGAAAATCTCAAGCTGCGGTATGAAATAGCAAAAAACAATGTCTTTAGGAATGAAAATGAACGGTTGAAATCCCTTCTTAACTACAAAAAAACTGTTCGGCCGAATTCTATCGTCGCTGATGTCCTGATTAAGCCGCCGCATCAGTATTATAAATCTTTAATTGTGAATAAAGGCGTTTCTGAAGGACTTGTTTCAGGCAGCCCGGTTTATGGTTTTTACAACGGCAAAATAGGCGTTGTCGGATTGATTACATTC
>MWCF01000077.1 GCA_002069855.1 Elusimicrobia bacterium ADurb.Bin231
AACCCTCCTTTCAGGGTTAGATTATACATGATTTGACGATTACCACCTGGGTTACATTTTACATGATTTGATACGGGATGTTTGATATTTTTTTAAAATTTAGTATAATAAATCATAAAAATAATGGTAAAGGCGTATATCGGGATCGGTTCGAATAAAGGCAATAGAAAAAAAAATATTTGCAGGGCTTTGGAATTATTGCAAAAAAGCGGCCAGAAAATTGTCGGGGTTGCTTCAATTTATGAGACAGCGCCTTACGGGTATAAAAAACAAAATAAGTTTTTGAATACCGCGGCAATAATAGAAACATCTGTATCTCCTGAAAAATTATTAGAAATAGCAAAAAATATAGAAAAAGACATAGGCAGGCGGAATACATTCAGATGGGGTCCCCGCGAGATAGACATAGATATTCTTTTTTACGGGCGACGTATTGTAAGGCAACGAGATTTAATCATACCGCATAAAGATCTACATAACAGGTTGTTTGTTCTTATACCTCTTGCAGAGATTAGTCCTCAGTTTGTTCATCCGGTTTTGAAAATAAAAATCATGGAAATTCTTAAAAATATTTGGAGTAAAAATGAGTAATTCGTATTTGTTGGAAATTGTTGTTTTATTGGTTGGATGCTGCGCGGTTTTGTTCATTATAGCGCGATTTTTTTTGTACTTAAAAAAGAAATTCGGCGAATTGGAGAAGTTAAACTATGATCTGGCTCTCATACACGATTTGTCAAGAGATGTCGTAGGAATATTGAAAATGGAGGAGTTGCTTCCTCAGATAATGGAGGCATTTGCCAAGGCGGGCAATGTGGCAAAAGGGTCCATTATGTTTCTTGACGAAAAAACGCAGACTCTGGAAATAAAATACGGCATAGGAATATCTGCCAGGGCGTACGAAGTTGTGAAGCCGAAACTTGCAGAAGGCGTGGCAGGTGTCGTTGCCGCAACCTGCGAGTCAGTATTAATAGACGACACAAGCAAAGAAAAGTATCTGTATATAGATTTTATTTCCGACCCAGCTAAATCCAGACCTAAGGAAACACTGCTTTGTCTTCCTCTGATTTTCAAGGGACATGTTTTAGGGGTTGTTTCTCTGGATAAAAAGATAGACGGAGAGATGTTTTCCGAATACGACAGGAAGATTCTTTCTATACTTGCCAACCAATCCGCCGTAGCGATACAAAACGCGAGATTGTACGAAAACGCCATAACCGACGGATTGACTGATCTGTATATACACAAATATTTTCATTACAGATTGGAAAAGGAGATGGATCGCGCGAAACGTTTCGAACAGACTCTTTCTTTGATACTGTTTGACATAGATCATTTTAAGAATTTCAACGATGTTTACGGACATCAGGTCGGAGATGCCGCTCTTGTTCATATTTCGGGCATAATAAAGGATACCATGAGGACCAGCGACATTATAGCCAGATACGGCGGCGAAGAATTTGCTGTAATACTCGTGCCGGATCCGAAAATAGAGCAAACTCCGGAAATTGTAAAACGGATTGCCGAAAGGTTGCGGGCTAATGTGGAAAACAATCCGCTTAATATAAAAGAAAAAGCCCTCCAAATAACCATAAGCGTAGGCGTGGTTTCATGGAAAGGGGAAAAGAACGTTGATAAAGACGAATTTATTAAACGGGCGGATGTGGCATTATACGCGGCTAAAAAAGCCGGTCGCAACAGGGTGTGTGCGTGGGAGGATATGAGCAAACAGGATTGTGAAAAATTACTAAAGAATTAAATTCCTTGACTTTTATTATATTTTTTATTAAAATACTTAGAATTATAGAGATAGTAAATTTCTCTCGCTTTGCGTAGACAATATGTCAACATTATTTTGTTTTTGCCCGCGGCGCGAGAATTTGTAAAAGGAGATGAAAAAGTGAAAAAAAGAGTTCCTTTAATTGCAGGAAACTGGAAAATGAACAAGACCGTTGAGGAAGCGGTGTCTATCGTCGGAGAACTAAAGTCGAAAGTTGCCGATATTCATGACAGAGAAGTTCTTGTGTGCCCCCCCTATGTTTCTCTGGTGGTAATGAAAGAATTATTGAAAAATTCTAAAATCAAACTCGGCGCGCAGAATATGTATTATGAGAAAAGCGGGGCATTTACCGGAGAGATTTCCGCGTCAATGCTAAAAAGCGCGGGATGCGAGTACGTTATTATAGGCCATTCCGAAAGAAGACAGCTTTTCGGTGAAACCAATGAATCCGTAAATAAGAAGATGGCTGCCGCGTTGGCAAACGGGCTTATTCCGATAGTTTGCGTCGGAGAAACGCTTGAACAGCGGGAGAATAATGAAACCTTTCAAGTGATAGAAAAACAATTAAAAGTAGGACTTGCCGGGCTTAACCAGCAGGATAGTTCGGGCATAGTAATAGCGTATGAACCTGTATGGGCGATAGGCACTGGTAAAACAGCGACTCCTCAGCAGGCGGAAGAAGTTCATAAATTTATAAGGGATACTTATTCTTCAATGTACGGCAGCGAGTCAGCGGAATCTGTACGCATCCTTTACGGCGGGTCTGTAAAATCCGATAATGTTTCCGATATTATTAAACAACCGGATATAGACGGCGCTCTTGTCGGCGGCGCTTCTTTAAAAGCGGACGAATTTTCCAAAATCGCGAGGTTTTGAATCCTATGGACAACATTGTGAACAAGATAACCGGAGATGTTAAACTGAGAGCAAAAAGAGCGAGCAAACCGATCATAGTAAATATTTCCAACAGGCATATTCATTTGTGTAAAGATGATATGGAAAAATTATTCGGTTCCGGATATACTCTCAATAAGATAAAAGATCTTATGCAGCCCGGAGAGCATGCTTGCAAAGAAACTGTTTCCATTAGCGGCAAGAAAGGCGAAATCAAGAATGTCAGGGTGCTTGGTCCTTTAAGAAAAGTCACCCAGGTAGAGATTTCCAAAACGGATACTTTTGCTCTTGGAGTAAATGCTCCGCTGCGCGTTTCCGGAGATGTGGCAGGCTCCGCTCCTCTAACGATTACAGGACCATTGGGTAAGGTTGAGTTGAAAGAGGGATGTATCATAGCGCGCAGGCATGTGCATATGACACCGTCTGATGCCGCGTTTTACGAGGTTAAAGACGGTGATACCGTAAGGGTGAAGTTCGAAGGAGAACGCGGTTTGATTTTTGATAATGTTGTTGCCAGAGTCAGGCCGGATATGAGTTTGGAGTTTCATGTGGATATGGATGAAGCGAATGCCGCGGGTATTACCAACGGGTCAACTGTAGTTTTATTGTAAAATTTTTGTTTGCCCGTCGGCTCGCGGTTGTTTGGCATTTAAACGAATATTAAATAACAAGATATTGAAAAAAAGCGACATATTCGGAAAAAAGTCGCAATAGAAAATTCAAAAGGAGGAAATGTAGAATGGAAGCACTTGGAATGATTGAAACACGGGGTTTGGTGGCATTGATTGAGGCCGCAGATGCGGCTGCAAAAGCAGCTAATGTGAAACTTGTAGGTTGGGAAAAAATCGGGTCAGGTCTTTGCACCGTTTTATTCAGAGGAGAAGTCGCGGCATGTAAATCCTCATGTGAAGCAGGAGCTGCAGCTGCGCAAAAAGTGGGAGAACTTGTATCCGTTCACGTCATACCTCAACCGGATTCGGATCTCGAAGGCGTAATGCCGATTTCTCTGCCCGAAACATTGGCGAAAAGGAAGTAAACATCCGTATCATCTTCAAAGATAAAACATAAACCGCCTGTATATGAATACTATTTTTCTGTATCGGTATTTTTTGTTACATGCGGTTGAACGGAGTTAATATGCAATTTGCTCGTGTAGTAGGAAATGTTGTTTGCACCCGAAAAGACGATAAACTTGTCGGCACGAAACTTCTGATGGTTCAGCCTGTTTCATTGGAAGGAGAAAACAAAGGCAATCCTTTGGTGGCGATTGACGCGGTCGGCGCTGGTGCCGGCGAACTGGTGCTTGTGGTTTCCGGTTCTTCCGCCCGTCAAACAAAACGCACTGAAGGGAATCCTGTTGACGCCACTATTATGGCAATAGTGGATTTTGTGGAAAAAGACGGCAAAATCGTATTCAAAAAGAGCGCGGACAAATAGAGGCAATTAAAAGTTGCGGAAGTGAAGATAAAAAAAGAAAGATCAAGAACTTAAATTTGTAATTTTCCTTCTGCAATTTGTAATTGATTTTACTATGGAATTTAATGAAAAAGATATTTCGTTGATTGTCGCAGAAGTCGTTAAACAATTGAGCGACGGTTCGGAAAAGGCGGCAATGAAGCAGGGTAACGCGGCCGGGCCGATATTCGGGGATATTGAAAGCTGTATTAATGCCGCTGAATCCGCTCAGAAAATTTTAGTTGAACTCGGATTGAAAAAGAGAGAGGAAATAATCCTTTCTATGCGCAACGCCGCCATTCAGAATGCCGAACGGCTGGCAAAGATGATTCCTCAAGAAACTAAAATGGGCAGGTGGGAAGACAAGGTTAAAAAGAATCTTCTTGCTGCTGAAAAGACTCCGGGTATTGAAGATTTGCAACCTGTGGCATATACAGGAGATCATGGACTTACTCTTGTGGAAAACGCGCCTTACGGCATAATCGCGTCCGTTACTCCTTCCACAAATCCTGCTTCTACAATTATAAATAACGCTATATGTATTATTGCAGCAGGTAATGCCGCTGTTTTTGCTCCACATCCGGCAGCGAAGAATTCTTCTCATGAAACCATAAAAATTCTTAATGACGCCATTGTGTCCGCAGGCGGGCCGTCGGGACTTATTTCCACGGTGAATCCGCCTTCTGTCGAGTTTACTCAGTCGCTTCTTAAACATCCGAAAGTGAAAATGAATATAGTTACCGGCGGGCCTGCCATAGTGAAAGTGGCTATGTCAGCCGGCAAAAAGACCATTGCAGCAGGCCCCGGAAATCCGCCATGCATAGTTGACGAAACCGCAGATATATCAAGGGCCGCGCGCGATATGATTTCAGGCGCAAGCTTTGATAACGGTATTTTATGTACCGCTGAAAAAGAAACGCTTGTTGTAGCGGGAGTGTTCGATAATTTTTTGGCAGCATTAAGAAAAGATGCCAGAGGATATGAACTTTCCGCAAAGCAGATGGATGAACTTGCCAAACTTGCTATAAAAGTTCCGGCAGGCCCCGGAAAAGAAGGGGTAATGAGCAGGGATTTTGTTGGAAGGGACGCATCGGCAATAGCAAAGGCCATTGGAATTGATTTGCCTGATACAGTGCGATTATTGTGGGGTGTCGTTGATAAAAATCATCCTTTTGTTTGGACTGAACAGTTGTGTCCGGTAATGCCTGTGGTTAAGATGAAGGATGTTGATGAAGCCATTCAGTTCGGAGTTGATGTAGAAGGTGATAATCATCATACATTTATAATGCATTCATTAAATATAGATAATCTTACGAAAATGGCTCGTTTGTGCAGGGGCTCTATTTTTGTGAAAAACGGCCCTTCTTATATGGGGCTGGGTATGGGAGAGGGATATGCCACACTTTCCATTGCCACTCCTACTGGCGATGGACTTGTGAAGGCGCGTAATTTTACAAGGCCGTTAAGGTGCGTGCTTGTAGATTATTTTAGGATAGCGTAATATTCGCTCGGGAATTTCTTCTCGGAACCGACTCGCCCCAGAAGGCGGTCTCTCACTCATCCGACTGAAAGTATTTAAAAAGGATACAGAAGTTAAAGAAATAATAATGAATATAATAGAACTTGTTAAAAATGCCGGTGTTGTAGGATGCGGCGGTGCGGGGTTTCCCACTCACGCAAAATTATCTGCTAAAGTTGAAACTGTAATTGTCAACGGAGCGGAATGCGAACCGCTTTTAAGATGCGACCAGCAGATGATGGACATATACGCCGCAAAGTTAGTGCGCGGCCTTGAATTGGCAATGGAGGCCACAGGCGCAAAAACCGGCATAATAGCTCTTAAAGAAAAATATCACAAGGCAACTGATTCACTAGAAAAAGTTCTAAAAACAAAGAATAATAAATCAATATCCATTTTTAAACTTGGCAATTTTTATCCTGCTGGCGACGAATTTGTTCTTGTTTACGAGGTGACTGGAAAGATTATTCCTGAGGGAGGGCTTCCTCTTCAGGTCGGGCTTGTTGTTGACAATGTGGTTACTCTTATGAATGTCGCTGATGCCTTTGACAATGTACCCGTAACATTGAGGCCGTTGACTGTGTGCGGAGCTGTAAAGAAACCTGTAACTGCCTTTTTCCCTGTTGGCGCTTCCGTGCGAGATGTCATAAATTATGCTGGAGGGCCTTCCATATCGGAATATGTTATTATTGACGGCGGCCCGATGATGGGAAAAATTGTGTCCTCAGAGGATGTTATCACCAAGCGCACTTCCGGAATACTCATATTGCCGGATACGAGTGAGGTTGTGTACCAGAAAACCAACAGGCATGCCGTGAAACAATCAAGAAGCGCATGCGAACAATGTCAGGATTGTACCGAGATATGCCCGCGCTTCCTTTTGGGGCATAATTTCGAATGTCATAAGATACAACGTTCCGTGGGCGCCGGCTTGTCTGAAAATATGACAATGGCATTTATGTGTTGCGAGTGCGGATTATGCGATTGGATATGTCCGGTTAAACTTTTGCCCCGTCGGATCAATCAGGAAACGAAAAAACTTTTAATAAGCAAAGGAATAAAAAGTCCGCACAAGAATATTCCTGAAGAAGCGCATCCTATGAGAGAATACAGAAAAGTTCCTATAGACAGAATTCTTGGCAGATTGGATTTACTGGAGTATGATGTGCCTGCTCCATTTACCGATAAAATTCCGGATATATCCAGAGTTAAGATTCCTCTTTCCCAGCATATCGGATCACCTGCTGTCCCTGTTGTGAAAACAGGCGGTATTGTGAAAAAAGGTGATTTGATAGGAGAAATACCTGATGGCAAACTCAGTGCGCGGATTCATTCTTCTATAGACGGTAGAATTATAAAAATAGACGATTACATAACAATCGAGAGGTAAAATTATGATACAGCCGGCTATTGGTTTTATTGAGACGAATTCTATAGCAAAAGGCATAGAGGCAAGCGACGCTATGTTGAAAATTGCAAGCGTTGACCTGGTTGACGCATATCCCATTTGTCCAGGCAAATATCTTATTCTTGTTACCGGCTCTCTTGCTGATGTCAAATCTTCTGTTGATAAAGGCGTTGAAATTGCGGGTGTGTCATTAATTGACAAATTCGTGATTCCCAATGTCCATGGACAAATAGTGCCGGCTATACTTGGCACATCAAAAATAGAGAATTTCGAAGCTGTCGGAGTGATAGAAACTTTTACAGTGGCATCATGTATCCGTGCTGCGGATACAGCCGTTAAGGCAGCTAAAATATCTCTTATAGAAATCCGTCTTGCTAAGGGATTGGGTGGTAAGTCGTTCGTTACACTTTGTTCCGACGATATCGGAGCAGTTCGTTCCGCAGTTAATGCAGGGTGCGAACTTATTAAGGATGAAGGGGTAATAATAAACAGGGTGGTAATTCCTCAAGCCCATAAGGATCTTCAAAGGACTTTACTATGAATATAGTTATCGGTTCCGATCATTCAGGTTTCGGTTTAAAAGAGAAATTGAAGAAATATTTGCAGACTGCAGGCCACAATGTTTTTGATTTTGGATGCTATTCCGAAGAGGCTGTGGATTGGCCTGATATCGCATTGCTTGTTGCTGAAGCAGTAGTTAAAAAGGATTACGAAAAAGGTATATTGATAGACGGAACCGGCGGGGCTATGCCTCTTGCTGCTAATAAAGTTCCGGGTGCGCGCGCAGTTTGCGCCTATAATGAGTTAACAGGAAAATTTGCTGCTGAACATGACGATTGCAATATCTTATGTCTCGGAGGCAGGATGATTGGAGATCTTGAAGCTCATGAAATAGTGAAGGTCTGGTTGCAAACCTCTTATGCCGGAGGCCGTCACCAGCGCAGGCTTGATAAAGTTGTTGAGATTGAAAGAAAATATTTAAAATAATGTCGCTCGGAAACGTGCTTTGGAGGTACGGTATTTGCCAGAGCATCGTTCTCGATCGGTTAACAGAAAGTAATAAGCTGCCCTGCGCGAAGCCAGCTGCGGCAATTTCCGCACTCATGCTGTAAACAGGGACTTTAAATTAATCGGAGCCAAAAAAGACGGAGGGGAAATGAACAAAATAGCATTTGTGATGTCAAGTATTTTGACATATATAGGAATTCTTCTTTTCGCGTGGACGCGCGCTGTCAAAAGTTTATATCCTAAAATCGGTTATTTGATTTATACAGCCAAAAGCGAGGGTTCATACAATCCCGGCGATTATATGATAAACGCTAACAGTGTTACTGCGATATCCGTAATTTGTGTCGTATCGGGTATAATTTTATGTTGCATATTTTATAAAAAAGGTTTGAAAAAAGAATGTGCGGGTTAAATTAATATGAAAATAGCTATAGGCAGCGACCACAGAGGTCTTAATTACAAAACAAAATTAATTAAATTTTTTGAGAAAAACTACAGTATCAAAGATTTTGGCGCATTTTCCGAAGATTCTTGCGATTATCCTGATTATGCTTACAAAGTCGCTGCTGCCGTATCTTCTAAAAAATTTCAAAAAGGTATTTTAATTTGCGGTTCCGGCAACGGAGTGTGTATTGCTGCCAATAAAGTCAAAGGAATAAGAGCCGCAATGGGTTATTCAGAAAAAGCTGCGGAATACGCGGTGCGGCATAACAATGCCAATATAATATGTTTTTCGGAAGATTTTGATTTTTCGATGGTTAAAAAGGCGGTAAAAAAATTTTTAATTTCTTCTTTTGAAAAAGGAAGACATTTGCGCAGGGTTAGAAAAATAGCACAGATTGAATCCGGCGCGGAGGTATTATGAAAAATGCACATAGTAACAGAAACGGCCTGTTCCTTATAGCTGCGCTTTTGGCGGGTATTGTCGTATTTGCTTCACACCCGTGTTGCGCCGATGACGGAGATGTAAGCAGTATGATTTCCGAAGGACATAAACTTGTGAAACAGCAAAGATATCAGGAAGCTACGCAAATCTTTGCGGCAGCAAGAAGAAAGTATCCAGGTTCTCCTCTCCCGGACGCCGCTCTCGGGGCGATGTTCCTGAAAATGAGAGAATATAGTGAGGCTGAAATTTATTTGAAACAGGCAGAGTCCCGCGACCCCAATCTTATTCCTGTACAGTTTACTCTTGCCTTATTATATGAAAAACTCGGGAATAAAAATATGGCTATTCAGTACTGGAATAAACTTAAAGATAAAGAAGAATTCAAGGAAAAAGCAAAAAGGCATCTTAAATATATAGGAGAAATGCAATGAGATGCCGCGCAAAATTAAGTATTGGTAAATTGTTCTTCGGTGTTATAATCTCTCTGCTGATGGCAGGATGTTCCGCATCACGGGTCGTTGTAAAGAAAAATTTTAATTTTTCCAGTATTAAAAAGGTTGCAGTTTTGAAATTTTCCGGTTCCGGGGGCGAAGCAGTAAGCAATGAAATTATAAGGCAATTGCTCGGCGCGGGAATAGGAGTGGTGGATAGAACGGATTCCCTTTTTATACAGGATCTTAAATCTTTGGATGTTGATGCCGTAATCTCCGGCAGCGTTGTGGAGTTCAATCCGTCAAGCAAATTGCTGGTTTTTAAAGATAAGGGAAACTTGATATTGACAGACAGGACTGTGCCGATAAGCGGAACCACTGTGCTGCCGTCGGTGAATGCCTTCGGTCTGGAAGACGCAAATGTTTTTAGCGTTTCGGCGTCTGTATCAGTGTCCGCGAAAATGCTCCATGCTCATTCAGGAGAAGTTGTCTGGAGCGATTCTCGTTCTTATGAAGGGCTTGATATTAATACTGCTATAGAAATTGTTGTTAATGCGTTCAGAAAATCTTTGAAGATATACTGGAAAGAATTGCAGTAAAAATCGTTGTTAAGTTAATTTGCTTAATTAATGCTGGAATTGAGCAGTTGTGGCAACGGTGAACAGCATATATTATCCGGAAGGTGATGAACAAATGTTAGCTGGAAAAATTATAGGCACTGTAGTTGCCACGCAGAAATATGAATCTTTAAAAGGCAGAAAACTGCTTTTGGTTCAACCGATGACTTGGGATAAAAAGCCAAAGGGTGACCCGATTGTGGCGGTTGATACCGTAGGCAGCGGGTCTGGAGAATTTATTTTTTATGTTGCTTCCCGCGAGGCAGCAGTCGCCTGCGGAGGAACATCTTTGGCTGATACGCCGCCTATTGATGCGGCAGTTGTGGGAATAATAGACGGGGTGAAATTGGAAATGTAAAGGTCGCTTGGGAGCAATTTTGCCGGACACGCTCGGTAGAACTCGCTCTACAATTTTCTCCTGAATGTTTTAAGTCGAAAATTGAGGTTCCTTGCAAAATTCTCCCTGCGCTTCTGGATTTAACTGGAACTTTAATCTAATTTCAAGAGGTATAGAATGTTTGTGGCAAAAGTTGTAGGAAATGTCTGGGCTACTGTAAAACATAAAAGTTTGAATAGTTTGAAACTTCTGCTTGTCAGAAAGATAGATGGCATTACGGGAAAATATTCGGACGAGGATGTAATGCTTGCAGTGGATAAGTCCATTGACGCCGGCATAGGAAATACTGTCCTTGTTATGGACGAGGGCAATTCCGCGAGGCAGATTTTGAATAATAAATACGCGCCTATAAGAACGATAATCTGCGCAGTGGTTGATACCGTAACAAAAGGCAAAGAAACCAAAAAATGGCATTAAATTATGAGTAATAACTATTTGGTGGGAGAAAGCCGTGGCACAAAAATTAAAAATGTCTTCAAAAGACCAAAAAGGACTTATTAAACTGTGCGAAATATACGAAGATATTTTTTATGTGAGAGAACGAAAAAATCCATCATCAGACGGACAATGGACTATTGATGATTTGTCGGATATGGCAGAAACTGGTAGGCGCATTGTTTTAATTCTGAAAAACTATTTTTATAACGGAGTAAAGGACAAATAAATCCATATGATAAAACAATTTTCGGATAACAAAATAAAAGATATTTACAAAATGATATGTGATTATCATTGTAAGTATTTAGATTTATTTGGAGTAAAACTTCCCAAATTGACTAATAATCAAGGGAATTATACAAAAGATGCTCTTGTATTGGTTTATCTTGTTCAAGATTATCCGAAAACAAGAATAATCTCAAAAAGTGAATTAACTCAATTTATCCGTAAGTATTATCCTGCTACAAATGATGTTCAACAGGCAAGACATCTGGGTGCGCAAAAAGGTTGGTTCATTGTTGCCGGCGGGAGAGGAGATATTAATATACCTGTTGGGGGATACAAACTTATAACTTTAAAAACAACTTATCCTGCTTTTCATGGGCATAGGATAGAAAAAACAGATAATTGGGATAGTATAAAATCTCAATATGGGAACAGGTGTGCCACCTGCGGTTCAGAACAAGGCAAACCGAATATCCACCTGGCCCAATACAATTACACAATTACAAATAAGCCACATGGATCCAATAAAACCTTTAATATCGGGGAATATCATTCCTCAATGCCAAAAATGTAATCGTGCCGATAGAAATAACTGGGTTTATGATGAGAGGGGAAGGGTTATAAAATTGGCAAATCCCAGAGTGATTAAAAGGTCTGAAAAAGAAGTCAGATGGCGAGTTTATGAAATATTATATGAAGAATTTAAAGGAAAAAATCCAAATGAGTAAAGGAATGATAAATAAAATTATTCAAGGCAATGCGGAAGAAATATTAAAAAAAATAAAAAATAATTCAATAGACCTTGTATTAACAGATCCGCCTTATTTTTTGGATAAAATGGATAATAATTGGAATCATAAAACGGTTTCAAATATAACTGATTATTGTAATACTATAAAATCCCTTCCTCCAGGAATGAAATTTGACAAAGAACAAGGAATAAGGTTCTATAAATGGTACCTAAAAATATCAAAAGAATTACATAGAGTCCTCAAACCGGGCGGATTCTTCTTTTCGTTTTCAAGCCCTCGACTTTATCATAGAATGGCTTCTGCAGTTGATGATGCCGGTTTTTTAGTTAGAGATTGTTTTGTATGGCTTTATACACAAAATCAGCCCAAAGCGATGTCATTGAATCATTTCATAGATAAGTTGAATACCAATAAAAAAAACAAAATGATGATAAAAGATAAATTATGCGGATGGAAAACCCCACAGATAAAATCCTGTTTTGAGCCGATTGTAATGGCTCAAAAACAAGTAAGCGGGACTTTTCTAAAAAATATGATGAAATATGAAGTAGGACTTATAAATTCGAATGTAAAAATCGGACAAAATATGTTCCCTTCCAATGTTTCATCAGTACAAAGTATTGATGCTTTAATGGATAAATATTTTCTTTTACCCAAACCATCTAAAAAAGAAAAAGGCGATTTTAATATACATAAAACAGTAAAACCTTTAGAATTGTGCAAATATTTGATTAAACTTACAACTTTTTCTAAATCCACCATAGTTTTAGATCCCTTTGTCGGTAGCGGAACAACAGCACTAGCCGCAAAAGAATTGGGCCGCCGGTTTATCGGTATAGATAGTAATAAAGAATATATTGAAATTGCAGAAAAAAGATTAGAAAATGCTTGTGGCAGAGACGGCGCGTCAAGTTATAGAACAATGCGAACAGAAATGCCGCTTTTTGCATTGCCGAGATAAAAACAAATTGCAAAATTATTATTGGCAATTTGGGAAATATGGATTGAAGTGGTATTATCATCTACCAGTATTACGGAGAGGATATTGAGGGTAAAATGAAAAAATTATTATTTTTTGTATATTTTATGTTTTGCTTTATAGGCGCAGTTTTTGCCGACGATATCTCGCTCACCATTTACAACCAGAATATGGGGCTTGTAAAGGATCGGCGCGAAATAAAACTTGGCAAGGGTGTCCAAAAATTTGAATTTGACGATGTCGCTTCCCAGATTGATCCTACAAGTGTTCATTTTAAATCTCTCACCGCCCCGGGCAAATGTTTCGTACTTGAACAGAATTTTGAATATGACCTTGTCAGCCGCGATAAACTTCTTCAAAAATATATAGGCAAGGAAATAGAATTGGAACGCCGCGTGGGTAGAGATGGAGAAAAAAAAGAGATAATAAAAGGGACATTGCTTTCTACTGCCGGAGGCATTATGCTTCAGACAGATAATAAAATTCTTGTAAATCCTTCTGGCGAAATATCTCTTTCCAAACTTCCTGAAGGACTTATTTTAAAACCCACACTTTCTTGGGTTTTGGAAAATGAAGTATCCGGCAAACACAATATAGAAGTTGATTATATCACAAACGGCATAAACTGGAATGCGGATTATGTGATTGTTTCCAATAAAGATGATAAAAATTTAGATTTGACAGGTTGGGTTACTATTGACAACAGATCTGGAGCCGCTTATAAAGATGCAAAATTGAAATTGATCGCCGGTGATGTAAATAGAGTTGCCCCTGTCGGCGCG